>CALYZE010000048.1 GCA_945607605.1 uncultured Bacteroides sp. | reverse complement strand
AAACCGAAGAATCTGTTAAAAATATCGCTTTCTTTTGATTTTTATGCGTTTACATCTCGTTGTTTATGAATAAAAATCGTACTTTTGTGAGCAAGAGCTGTTGTTGCTTATGAATGCTTATTTTCAGATTTGCGTTATATTTGCAACACGTGTACGCAAGTCGCTGATAGATATATCACGTTGATTTTGAGGAAGTGAAGTAAAAGGCGAAAATTAATCGATAATATCTTAAAAATAAAGAGCTGTAAATCATTAGGTTTACGGCTCTTCATTTTTTTAAGATATCCCTTATTGCTTACTTTCTTTGATTTTACTTTCCCCTCTATCTTTTCTTCAACACACTATTCACCACCCGTATAGAAGAAACCAACTTATTAGTTGAAGTAAATACATCCACATTCCAAACGTGAGATGAATGCCCCTTATGTAGAATGGTGCCCACAGCCCGTACTGTATCGCCTTCGTGTGCAGAAGATATGTGACTTCCGCTGACCTGCATCCCAACAACAATCTCATCAGGTTGGCAAATAATCATGGAACCGAGGCCAGCAACGGTTTCTGCTAGAGCAAGAGTGGCGCCTCCATGTAAAATACCGAAAGGTTGACGGGTACGATAATCAACAGGCATGGTTGCCTCTATGCGGCCTTCAGATGCGTAAGTATATTGAATGCCCAAATTGCCCATCAAGGCATGGCGTGCTTGTTCGTTTAGTAAATCTAGAGGGATCTCTGTAGCATGAACTTCGGCCAGAATGAACTTTTCAACAGCTAAGGCAACTCCATCTTCTTCATTAGAAGCCGTTACATAGTCTGCACAAGCCTTTACGGAGTCTTGCGAGTGTCCCATGGCAATGCCCATGCCTGCTAACTGCAACATGGTCACATCGCAGACGCCATCTCCAATAGCGATTACTTCTTCGCGTGCTACGCCGAGTTGTTCCAATAGAACTCCTAAAGAATTTGCCTTGTCTATGCCACAAGGAACTACTTCCAGAAAATAAGGTTCAGAGCGAAATGTATCCAAAGTTCCGTTTAGGCGTTTTTTCCAATGTTGTTCCAAACCGATTAATGCCTCTTCATCCTCACTGACTAACATACACTTGCAGGGAGAAAAGTCTATAGCGATTGAAAACTCTTCTTCTTTGAGTGTTTTCAGATTATTCAAGAGAGCTTCGTGCTGGATATACTTGTTATCCAAACTGCTTGTGATAATTGTATCACCACGGTAGGTGAAAATGGCAAAACCATTTTTGCGAGCTTTCTTCTCGAGATAAGGTAACATCTCCGGATTGATCTGTCTTTCGAACATGATTTCTCCGTTCTGCGCTTTGATGATTTGGCAACCGTTATAGGGAATAATAAAACCTCCATAATTAGAAAGTTCAAGGGCTTTAACCAAAGGCATTAATCCATAGGTAGGTCTGCCCGAGGCTAAGACTATACGTACACCCATCTGCTGAATCTTGAGCAAGGCAGCTAAAGTTCTCTTGCTGATTTCTTGAGTATCGTTGAGTAGAGTTCCATCTACATCAAGAACCAATAATTTATGTTTCATGGCAACTCGTTTTAAATGTTTAGATTACAAAGTTAAAAAATGAGCGCTACTATGGCAATTAAAATGAGAGTATTTGATTTAATATTTGATAAAAGCCTTTGAAGGATGATCTGTAGAGAACAAGATTTCTTTTTTCAAAAACATTTAGAAGTTATTGGTTCGATTTTGATAATATATTTCTATCTTTGCCAACGTTTTGTTCCGGTTCTCTATTCAGAGGTTCGGATGAAAAGGGAATCAGGTGAGAATCCTGAACAGTCCCGTTGCTGTGAGTTTCATATAAGAGGGTATCATACTCATGCCACTGTTTGTAAAAAATGGGAAGGCGATACACCGGAAACAAGTCAGAAGACCTGCAAAACAAAGTCGAAAAATTGTCCGTTCGAGGAAAGCGGGCAGTGCACATTTAGGGTATTAAGTTAACCAATTATTTTTATGACATTGCAAACTAAATTGCAGTGGCTTTGTGCCAGTTTATTTTTTATAAATATAGCAACACTTAGAGCACAAAACGTAGCCAATGATACGATCGGAAGTAGAATACATACGATTGATGAAGTGACTGTAAGTGCTTCTGCTCCGGTGCGAAATGTGACTAGCACTGCTCCGGTACAAATGCTTTCACGAAAACAATTGGAACAACAAGGAGTAACAGACATAGCGGATGCTTTGCGTCGTTTTTCCGGTGTTCATGTGAAAGATTATGGGGGTGCAGGTGGCATGAAAACCATTTCAGTGCGGAGCCTTGGTTCTCAACATACATCTGTGACTTATGACGGTGTAGCCATAACTGATTGTCAAAGCGGACAAGTGGATTTGTCACGTTTCTCATTGGATAATATTCGTTCACTTTCTCTGACTATTGGTGATAATGATGAAATATTTTTGCCTGCGCGTACTGTTGCGTCGGCAGCAGCCTTACGTATGCAGACGCTTGTACCGGATTTCTCCGGAAAGAATACACGTTTAAAAGCAGAAATCAAAGCCGGTTCGTTTGGTCTGGTGAATCCTTTTTTGCGTTATGACCAGTATTTGACAGAGAAAGTATCGATGTCTCTTTCTGGTGATTTTATGAGGGCTGATAACTCATACCCTTTTACATTGGTGAATGGAAAACAACTTTCTGAAGAGCGTCGCACTAACAATTCGATTGAAACCTATCGAGGAGAATGGAATATTTATGCACGTCCTGGTAAGCATTCCATACTGAATGGAAAAATTTACTATTATGATTCTTTTAGGGAGTTGCCCGGTCCTGTTATTTTATACAATAATAGAAGTGAAGAAGAATTGAAGGAAAGGAATTTCTTCTCACAGTTTCATTATATGACTTATTGGAAAAATAATTTATCGTTGCAAGTGAATGGTAAGTTTAATTGGGCTTATTCTCATTATCATGACGAGAGTGCGGAATATCCCGGTGGAGAAATGAATAATATCTATTATCAGCGAGAATATTATGGTTCTGCTGCCTTACTCTATGTGCCGAGGGATGTTTGGGCATTCTCTTATGCTGCAGATTATTCTTTCAATAATTTGAGTTCTAATGCAACTTTGGGAGTAAAACCTTATCGTCATACTGTTCTACAAACGCTTACAGCTCGATACCGTACGCCACATCTAACAGTTACGGCTCTCTTGTTAGGTTCCGTCTATATGAATGGTGCCAAAGTGGGGGAGAGTGCAGACAATGCCTACCGTTGGTCACCTTCCGTTTCTTTATCATGGAAGCCTTTGGTGGCTAAAGATTTTCATTTTCGTGTTTCTTATAAAGATATTTTTCGTGCAGCTACATTTACAGAAAATTATTTTGGTCGTTGGGGCAGTCGTAATTTGAAACCTGAAGTGGCTCGGCAATATAATATGGGCATGACTTATGGACATACATCCACTTCATCGTGGTTAAGCGGTGCTCATTTTTCTGTGGATGGGTATTATAATTATGTGAAGAATAAGATTGTTGCCATGCCTTACAATATGTTCTTTTGGACAATGGTTAATTTGGGGCATGTTGACATCTGGGGAGTGGATGCGAACGCGGATGTAACTTTCCGACTGGCGGCGCGTCATCAACTTCTATCTTCAATCTCTTATACCTATCAGTATGCTGTCGATAAAACAGATCCAGCTTCTGTATATTATAAAGATCAGATACCCTATACTCCGGCTCACTCCGGGGCTTTCTCTCTTGCATGGGAGAACCCGTATGTCAATTTGTCTTTCCATGCAACAGGTGTAAGTAAGCGCTACTCGTCTGTGCAAAATGTAGAGACAAATGAATTGGAAGGGTATGTAGAGTGTGGTGTATCTTTGTATCGCTCTTTTCGTTTGAAGAAATTTGATTGCTCCCTACGTGGTGACGTACAGAATATAGGTAATAAGCAATATAGCATTGTGAAGAGTTATCCGATGCCCGGACGATCTTATAAACTAACATTTAATATATTCATTTAAAATTGAGATTTATGAAATTGAAAGAATCATTCAAAATGCTGACTTTCGTGTTGGCATTACCCGTATTATTTTCGGCGTGTGATAGTGATAATTCAGAGGATGGAGTGCCTTTAGTTGCGACTAAAGGAGTATTTGTATTTAATACAGGCAACCAAGGTACAGGTGTTGATGGTTCCCTATCATTTATAGACGAGAAGACAAATACAGTGACCAGCGATGTCTTTCAAATGGTGAATGGACGTAGTTTAGGTTCTACGGTTCAAGATGGTATTATTTTGGGTAATCATTTGTACATAGCCGTATCCAAATCGAATACCATTGAAGTCGTTCATAAAAACACTTTGATGAGTGTAGCTCAAATTAGACCGACTACAGATCAAGGTAGTAGCCCTCGTGATATTGTGACAGACGGTAAGTATGTATATGTTTCTATGTATTCAGGTCATGTCTCTCGAATTGATCCTGCTACAAATACTATAGATAAAACTGTGGCGGTAGGACCTAATCCGGAAGAAATGGTGATAGCGAATAACCATTTGTATGTTGTAAACTCTGATGGTAATAATTGGCAAGCAGGTTATGCTAATGGTAAGAGCGTTTCAAAAATATCTTTGTCAAGCTTAGATGAAAAAAAGATTGCCGTAGGACTGAATCCGACAAAGCTTGTGGCAGATGCTTCAGGAAATGTCATTGTTCTATGTGTAGGAGACTATGATGCAACTCCTGCCGCTCTTTGGCTGATTAACAAGGAAGATGAGGCTAAGAATTGGGGGAAAGCAGCCACTTTTATGGCTATAAAAGATAATTCTCTTTATGCGATAGATGCTCCGTTTGGATCTACTACTATAGAGTATTCTGTATATAATACTCAAACCGGTAACTTGGAAAGAGATAATTTTGTATCTTTAGCTGTTGATTCTCCTGCAGGAATGGCCATTGATCCTAATAATGGGCGTATTTTCATTACTTCTTATACCTTGGTCGGTGGGTTTACTTCTTATACCACTCCTGGATATGTGAATGAATACACTTCAGATGGAACTTTTGTACAAAAATATAATATCGGAGTAGGACCTAGTGGTATGATATTCCTTAAATAGTAGAAAAAATGAGATTTTCTTCACTACTTTGCTTGGTATTGGTTTTCCTCTCTGCTTGTCAGGGAGGAAAACAACAAACAGTGTCTTCACAAGCGGGTGATACCCTCTCTTTGCGTTATGCCGAGAATCTCACCCTGGTAGCTTATCCCGGTTATACCATTGCTACCTTGCGCAACCCTTGGGATACACTCAAAACGTTGAATACCTATATCTTGGTCCCTTCTTCTGAAGAATTACCAGCACATTTGCCTGCAGGGACAGTGATACGTACTCCGCTTTCCAAATCAGTTGTTTACTCCTCTGTGCATTGCAGTTTGCTAAATCAATTAGGGGCTTTCAGCAGCATTGGTGGTGTTTGTGATTTGAAGTACATCAAACTTCCCGAGATACAAGAGGCCTATTCCCAAGGTAGTATCGCCGATTGTGGGGACGGTATGCATCCCGATATGGAAAAAATCATTGATCTACATCCCGATGCTATCCTCCTTTCTCCTTTTGAGAATAGCGGTGGTTACGGTCGTGTAGAGAAGTTGAATATTCCCCTCATTGAATGTGCTGACTACATGGAAACATCTGCTTTGGGACGTGCTGAATGGATGCGCTTTTATGGCCTTCTTTTTGGAGTTTCTTCTCAGGCAGATAGTCTGTTTGCAGAGGTAGATAGTTGCTATCAACACCTCAAAATGCGTGCGATGCTTTCATCTGTTTCTTTGTCTATTGTGAGCGAATTGAAAAGTGGTTCGGCATGGTACGTGCCGGGGGGGCGTAGCACTATTGGAAAACTATTTAGGGACGCTTGTGGACGTTATGCTTTTGCGGAGGATACCCATAGCGGTTCTATTCCTCTCTCTTTTGAAACCGTCTTCGATAAAGCTGGTGACTCAGACGTATGGATTGTCAAATATAACAGTGAACGCGATATGTCCTATTCCGATTTGCAGGCAGACTATATGGGTTATACAGGCTTCAAAGCTTTCAAACAACGTAACATATACGGTTGCAATACGGCAAAGGTTCCTTTTTATGAAGAAACTCCTTTCCGTCCCGATTATCTCTTGGCAGACTTTATTCAAATTCTACATCCCGAAATAGGAGATTTGGGTGGTTTACGCTATTTTTGCAAACTAAATGGGTAAAGGCTGGAGATATAGTATCGGTTTGGGGGCAGTTATTCTGTTGCTCTTCATGGCAAATCTATTGGTGGGGTCGGTTGCGATTCCGGCTGCAGATGTTTTTAATATACTTTTGGGAGGAGAAGGGGAAAAATCCAGTTGGAATTTTATCCTTTGGGAATCACGGCTTCCGCAGGCATTGACGGCTCTGCTGTGCGGAGGAGCATTGGCGGTTTGCGGTTTAATGTTGCAGACGGCATTCAAAAACCCGCTTGCCGGACCTTCCATTCTCGGTATCAATTCGGGGGCAAGTCTGGGAGTAGCTACTGTGATGTTGTTGTTTGGCGGTAGCATCTCGGCAGGTGCTTTTAGTTTATCCGGCTTCTTCTCTATCTTGGCTGGAGCTTTTATTGGTGCTATGCTCATTATGGCGCTCATCCTTTTCTTTTCCACACTGATTAAAAGCAACATCATGTTGTTGATAACAGGTATCATGATTGGTTATATTGCTTCTTCGGCTATTTCATTACTCAATTTTTTTGCGACTGCTGAGGGTGTTCAGTCTTATATGATTTGGGGTATGGGCAACTTTGGCGGAGTTTCTTTAAAACAGATGCCTGCTTTTGCAATGGTTACCATCATAGGTTTGTTTGGCTCCTTGCTGTTGATAAAACCATTGAATGCCTTGTTGCTGGGTGAGCGCTATGCTGAAAGCTTAGGTGTCAACATTCGTAGGGTACGCAATTGGCTTCTGGTGGTGACAGGCATTTTGACAGCTGTTACCACCGCATTCTGTGGTCCTGTGGCTTTCATTGGATTGGCTGTGCCACACGTTGCACGAATGATTTTAGGTACTGCCAATCACAATTCTTTGTTGCCGGTAACCATACTAAGCGGCGGTGCGGTAGCTCTCTTATGCAATTTAATTTGTGTTTTGCCTGGCGAGGCAGGTATTATTCCTCTGAATGCGGTGACACCTATCATAGGGGCCCCAGTCATTATTTATGTAATCTTAAGCCAAAGAAATCCACAGCATTTCAATTAATTTTCCGGAAATTCATAGGGTATTGTCCTTGTGGTTGCTCTTAATAGTAGAACCCCTTAAAAACATGCCTTATGAAAACTTTAGTAAGATTTATACTTGGAGGTCTGCTCGCATTTGTGTTTTTGGGTATTACTCCATTGCTGGCACAAGATGCTGAGGTGAAGAACCTTATTATAACAGGTGTCGTCAAGAATAAAGACAGCAAGAAGAAACTGGAAAATGTCAATGTATCCGTTGTCGGATTAAACATTGGAACCGTAACCAATGCTGATGGTACTTTCTCTCTGAAAGTGGCGGAACCCGAAGTGTCTCGGGGACTCGAGATCTCGCATATTGGCTATCTCAACACTCGTCTATCGTTGGAAGAAATAGAAAAGCAGAACGATTTGACGATCTGGATGATTCCTGCACCCAATCTTTTGAGCGAGGTGGTAGTGTTCGGTAATAATCCGCGCACCATAGTGGAAGAAGCGATTAAGAAAATTCCACAAAACTATGCAAATGATAATGATATGATGACGGCTTTCTATCGCGAAACTGTACAAAAACGTCGTCGTTACATTAGTGTATCCGAAGCAATCATAAATGTTTATAAAACGTCTTACAGTGAGCGGAACTCAGAACGTGACAGAGTGCAGATTTTGAAAGGCCGCCGTCTGTTAAGTCAGAAACAGAGTGATACCTTGGCAGTGAAGGTTGTGGGAGGTCCCAATCTGTCCCTCTACTTAGATGTGGTGAAGAACGAAGACGCCTTGTTGAGCATGGAGAATCTCAACTACTATGAATTCAGTATGGAGGAACCAATCAATCTGGATAACCGCATGCAGTATGTAGTGAGTTTCCGACCACGTGTCAGCTTGATGTATGCCTTGTTTATTGGAAAGCTCTATATAGATCATGAAAGACTCTCCTTTACCCGTGCTGAATTCTCTTTGGATATGGCAAATCGGGTGAAAGCCGTGGAAGCCATTCTCCATAAGAAGCCTCTCGGATTGAGATTCAGGCCACAGGAAGTTACTTATCTGGTGTCTTATAAACAGCAAGGTGCAAAAACCTATTTGAATTATATCCGGAATGTCATCCGCTTTAAATGCGACTGGAAAAAGAAACTGTTTTCTTCCAGCTATACAGCTTACTCCGAAATGGTTATAACAGATCGGGAACATGCCGTATCGGATATCTCATACAAAAATTCATTCAAGCCCAAACAAGTGTTTTATGATCTGGTAGAAGAATATTGGAGTGAGAACTTTTGGGAAAAATACAATATCATAGAGCCTACAGAATCGCTGGAGCATGCCGTTGATAAATTGAAGAAGCAAGCATGGTAAACTAATTTTTTCTTATCTTTGAGGTAATAAAGAAATAGATCGTATATGCTGAATGAACTGATTATACTTGCTAAGATAAAAGAGGGCGATATAAAGGCATTTGAGGAAGTTTTCCGCCGTTATTATTCCCCTCTTTGCTGGTATGCGGCAGGTATCACAGGCAATATGGAATCGGCTGAGGAAATTGTAGAAGAATTGTTTTATACTTTATGGAAGAACAAAGAGCAACTTCAGATTTTTCAATCACTCAAAAGCTATCTGTATCGGTCTGTGCGAAATGAAGCAGTGCAATACTGCGAACACCAGGAAGTGAGAGAACGCTATTATACTGCCGTTCGAACAGAGGGAGAACTTGAAACTCCCCCGGATCCACAGCGAGAAATGGAGTATAAAGAACTTCAAGCGCTGATACAGCAGGTGCTTGATAAACTACCTGTTCGCAGACGAGAGATCTTCCATATGCATCGGAAGCAAGGACTGAAATATGCGGAAATAGCTTTGTCGCTTTCGTTATCCGTGAAAACGGTGGAAGCAGAAATGACAAAGGTACTTCGAACCTTACGTAGTGAAATCGATAAATATATCCAGACAAAATGATGGAAATAATAAAGAAAACAAAAACAGACGAAGCATGGGAACGACTTTATACCCGCTTTGAACAGGATAACTTGCAACCAAAGATGGGAGATGGCAGTGCCATACACCGTAAATTATTTCTGAAATGGGGGTTAGTGGCAGCTGCAATGATTGTAGGAGTGGTTTATTGCGCTACTTTGTGGATGATGCCTTCTCGTAAAGAAGATGTGCGGAACTTAGTGACGCAAGAAAATAAAGAAATAACGACGTTGGTAAAGACCCTTGAAGACGGTTCTATTGTTTATCTGGCGCAAGAAAGCACGTTGCAATATCCGGAACATTTTGCCACGGATAAGCGAGAAGTAAACCTGCAAGGAGATGCTTTCTTTGATATTGCGAAAAAACCGGAGCAAACTTTTCTGATTGAAACAGAGAAGGTGAGTGTTGAGGTCTTGGGAACAGCTTTTGATGTGCGAAGTAATGCAGACACCCCTTTCAGTTTGTCTGTGCAGAGAGGTAAAGTAAAGGTAGTGTTGAAGGAAAGCGGACAAAGCTTGTTTGCAGAGGCAGGTGAAACCGTCGTTTTACGAAAAGAAGGACTGCATTTACACGCAACGAATTCTTCCGGTACTTTTGACCGTTATACCAAAAATATACGCTTCAAGGATGAGGCTTTGGAAAATGTGTTGCGGGTTATCAATCGCGAATCGTCCGATTGGAAAATTGAGACGAACTCGGCAGCTTTGAATAAGAAACGGCTGACCGTTGAATTTTCCAACAACTCTCCGGAGTCTGTTGCCGAATTAATTTGCTGGACCTTTAAGCTGAACTATTTTCGTCAAGGCAATAAACTGATTTTATCAGAATAAATAAGAAGTTATGAAATCACCTCGTTTCCTTCTGTTTCTTTTAGGAATGCTCTTGCTTACCAGCAACAGTGTAAGGGCGGAGGGAGGGGATGTGTTGGAACGTATGGTTCAACTGCCTCGCATGCGAGGAACGATCTATGCTTTGTTGGGCAAACTATCAGAGCAATCAAGCTATCTTTTCATTTATGACAGTAAAGTCATCAACAATGACTCCATTGTAAAGGTGCGGAAGCAAAGCTGTACGATGCGACAGGCTATTTATGAAATCACAGGTAACCAGAATCTCGAATTAAAAGTATTAGGAAATCATATCTTAATTGCACAAATGACCGAGGCAACACCTGCCCGAGATAGGATTCGAGAATCGCCACGGTCAACTTATTCCACGGTGACAGGCAAACTTCTGGATAAAGAGACAGGAGAACCGATTGCCAATGCATCGGTTTTGGTCGAAGGAACCTCCCTTGGCAACATCACCAACCAGAATGGAGAATTCAGGCTTCATTTGCCGGATTCCTTACAAAAGAATCTATTGTCTTTTTCTCATTTAGGATATGTCAAGCAAAGTGTTGGAGTCTCTGTACTGGAAGGGCTCAATAGCATTGTGAGTCTGGAACCTAAAGTTATCTCTTTGCAGGAAGTATTGATTCGTTTGGTGGAGCCCAAGAAACTCTTGCGTGAGATGATGGAGCGCAGGAGTAAAAACTATGCGGCTGATCCTGTGTATCTCACTACCTTTTATCGAGAAGGAGTGCAACTGAAAAATAAATTTCAGAGCTTGACTGAAGCTGTTTTCAAAGTATACAAACCTTCAGTGCTGGATGCTGATGCCGATGATCAGGTGAAGTTGCTTAAAATGAGCCGGATTGACAATCGAGAAAAAACAGATAGTTTGATTACGAAAATACGCTCCGGCGTTGAGGCTTGTCTGCAACTGGATATCGTGAAGAATATTCCCGATTTTCTTTTGCTTGAATCGCGTGGAGAATTTTATACCTATATTTCCCGCGACCTTATGTCTATAGACAACCGGACTGCCAACGTTGTCTATTTTGAACAAAAGAAAGGAGTCAATGAGCCCTTGTTCTGTGGTGAACTGTACATTGATTCCGAAAACAGTGCTTTATTGCAAGCACGAATTGAGATTAATCCTACATACATCAAAGAAGCAACACGGCTTTTTGTAGTTCGCCAGGCACAAAAGATCAGGTTAACCACACAGAAGATTGTATACACCATTTCCTACAAACCTTGGAACGGTACGTATTATGTACACCACATTCGCGGAGACTTATACTTTAAGATGAAAAGAAAACGTATATCCTTCAGTAATCCTACGGTTCACACTTGGTTTGAGATGGTAACTTGCCATATTGACAACAAGGATGTTACGCGATTTCCTCGTTCTGAAAGACTACCACTACATACGGTTCTTGCTGATACTAACTTTAAGTATGACGAAAGCTTCTGGGGAGACTTTAATGTTATTCCTTTGGAAGAAGAACTGAGTCAAATTATAGAAAAAGTAGCCTTAAAAATAGAAAAAACGGATCTTTAATGCAAACGATGCCGGATGCTGCAGGACGTTATTTAATGTAAATCAATTCGTCCTTTCAATTTTTATTGTAATTTTGTCGCGGTATTAGTTTTTAATTTAAAGGATTGTAATTATGAAATTGCCTGAAGATCCGGTGATGCTGTATAGCTTCATCAATACAAAACTCCGTGATTTTTATCCTTCGTTGGATGCGCTTTGTGAGGATATGAATGTAGATAAGGAGAACATTGTACGTAAACTGAAAACAGTGGGATTTGAATATAACCCGGCCAAAAATAGATTTTGGTAAATAAAGTTTCTGTATAAAAATAACTCCCGTTACTTGTTGCTGTAAAGCGTAAGTAGCGGGAGTTGTTTTTTGATGGATAGTTAGTTGAGTCTATCTATATGATTCGTATTTATGAAACTAGATTGCCGATTTCGTCCAGATTCTTTTGAATCTCATTGTCGTCTAATTCATAGTTTACCAAGTCACCGGAAAGGTACTTGTCATACGAGGTCATGTCAATCAGTCCGTGACCGGAGAGGTTGAATAGGATTACCTTTTCTTCACCGGTTTCCTTGCATTGTTTGGCTTCGCGCACGGCTGCCGCAATGGCGTGGCATGATTCCGGTGCCGGGATGATTCCTTCGGCTTGTGCAAACAAAACACCTGCGTCAAACGATTCCAGCTGTTTGATGTCCATAGCTTCCATCAGTCCGTCCTTCAATAGTTGTGAAACGATGACACCGGCGCCATGATAACGCAAACCGCCTGCATGAATATTGGCAGGAGCAAAGTTATGCCCCAAGGTAAACATCGGAAGCAAAGGAGTATAACCTGCCTCATCACCAAAATCATACTGGAACTTGCCTCGTGTCAGTTTGGGACAAGAAGCAGGTTCGGCAGCCACAAACCGGGTTGTCTTTCCATTCAGAATGTTGTGACGCATGAAAGGGAAAGAGATGCCGCCAAAGTTGGATCCTCCGCCGAAGCAACCGATCACTACATCGGGATATTCACCCGCCATTTCCATTTGTTTTTCAGCCTCCAGCCCAATTATCGTTTGATGTAAAGTGACGTGGCTCAATACAGATCCGAGGGTATATTTACAGTTCGGTGTGCTTTGTGCCAGTTCGATCGCTTCAGAAATGGCTGTTCCCAATGAACCTTGATGATTAGGGTGAGCAGTCAGGATGTTTTTACCAGCACGGGTAGACATGGAAGGAGAGGGGGTGACCTGCGCACCAAATGTCTGCATCACACTGCGACGGTAAGGCTTTTGTTCGTAGCTTATCTTTACCTGATAAACGGCAGCCTCCAGTCCGAAAAGGCGGGCAGCATATGCAAGCGAAGCACCCCATTGTCCGGCACCAGTCTCTGTGGTAACGTTAGTAACGCCCTCTTCCTTACAATAATAGGCCTGTGGAAGGGCTGAATTCAGCTTATGCGAACCCATCGGACTGACACTTTCATTTTTGAAATAGATGTGTGCCGGTGTACCAAGTGCTTTTTCTAATCCGTAGGCACGAACCAGGGGTGTGCTGCGATAATATTTATACATTTCGCGTACTTCCTCAGGAATTTCAATCCAAGCATCTGTCTGGTTTAATTCCTGCCGGCAGAGCTCTTCGGCAAAGATAGGATATAAATCTTCTGCTTTCAGAGGTTGCTTGGTACCAGGATGGAGCGGAGGTAAAGGCTTATTCACCATGTCGGCTTGTATGTTATACCAGTAATGTGGAATCTCCTCTTCAGGAAGGATAAATCTTTTTTTCTTGTTGCTCATAGTGGTAAAAAAAATAATGATTCAGTGCCCAAATGTAGGCATATTTTTTAAACCAATTTCTTTTTATAGTTGTTTTTTGTATATGAAGTCGTTTTTGACTAAGTTTGCTGTGTCTCGCTAATCGAAGTTTTATGAAAATCTATCATAAATACCTACTCTATCAAAATAAATGGATTCACCCCTATATTAGAATGGTCTTGGGAGTGATGACCTCCATCACTTATTTGGCTTCCTTGCTTTTGATTGTAGGTGTTGTTTATGAACACGGCTTTACGATTTCAGGCGAGGAGACTCAACAACTCCATCGATTATACCGAGGAGTCTGGGCCGTTTTCATGATAGATGTCACGCTGCGTATTCTGCTGGAATACAAAGACACTCGTCGGGTCTTCAGCAAATTGACCTGGATTTTGACTATTTTGCTGTACCTCACACTTATTCCAATCATCTTTCATCGCCCGGAGGTGGAAGGACTTATTTTGCAGTTTTGGGACTTTCTGCATGGGAAGCCCTATCACCTCATTCTATTGCTGTTGTTTTCTTTGTTTAATATCTCTAATGGGTTAGTGCGATTGCTGGGACGACGCACAAATCCTTCACTTATCCTGGCAGTCAGCTTTCTAATAATCATTCTTATTGGCACCGGCTTACTGATGCTCCCACGTTGCACCTTGAACGGTATTTCGTGGGTGGATTCCTTATTCATAGCTACCAGTGCCGTATGTGTCACCGGGCTAACCTCAGTAGATGTAGCTTCCACTTTTACACCGGCAGGTTTTGTGGTGATTATCCTTCTTATCCAGATTGGAGGTTTGGGTGTGATGACATTGACCAGTTTTTTTGCCATGTTCTTTATGGGAAATACTTCTCTCTATAACCAGTTGGTGGTGCGCGATATGGTCAGCTCCAATTCGTTGAATTCACTGCTAACCACGTTGGTTTCTATTCTTGCCTTTACACTCGTCATTGAAGGGGTGGGTATGCTTGCCATCTGGAGTAATATTCACGGCACGATGGGAATGGATATGGAGGCAGAGTTGGCTTTTTCTGCTTTTCACGCTATTTCGGCATTTTGTAATGCCGGCTTCTCCACCTTGCCGGGAAATCTGGGTAATCCGTTGATGATGTCGGGACATAATCCGTTCTTTATTTACATCTCTTTCCTTATTATATTAGGAGGAATCGGATTTCCTATATTGGTGAACTTTAAGAATATTGCTGTTTATCATCTACATCGAGGCTGGAGATTTCTGCATACCTGGAGTTGGGATCGACGCAGTTTTTATCATCTGTACGATTTGAATACTCGCATTGTTTTGATTGTGACCTTCCTATTGTTGCTGTTTGGCACGGTGGGTATTGCTCTGTTTGAATGGAACGCCTCTTTTGCTGGAATGTCGATGGCAGATAAATGGACGCATGCCTTTTTCAACGCCGCTTGTCCCCGTACTGCCGGTTTCTCCAGCGTAAATCTGGCAGGTTTGAGCGTGCAGACGATTTTAATTTATCTCTTTCTGATGTGGGTAGGAGGGGGCGCTCAATCAACGGCTGGTGGTGTGAAGGTCAACGCCTTTGCTGTGGCAGTGCTCAGTCTGATGGCTGTATTGCGAGGTACGGAACGTGTTGAAGTGTTTGGACGTGAATTGTCGTACGACTCCATACGCCGTGCTAACGCTACGGTGCTGATGTCGTTCGGAGTCTTATTTTTATTTGTCTTTGTGATCAGCATACTGGAACCGAAGGTCTCACTGATGGCCATTACCTTTGAGTGTGTATCGGCATTGAGTACGGTAGGCTCCAGCCTGAATCTGACGCCGACTTTGGGAAGTGACAGTAAGCTGCTTGTTGCGTTACTGATGTTTGTGGGGCGTGTAGGATTGATCACACTGATGTTGGGCATTATTAAGCAGAAAAAACATACAAAGTATCAATACCCGAGTGGTCAGATTATCATCAACTAACAATTTACTGTAAATATGAAGTACATCATTATTGGCTTAGGAAATTATGGTCACGTGCTTGCAGAAGAGCTTTCTGCATTGGGGCACGAAGTGATAGGAGCAGATATCAGCTCTGCGCGTGTAGATAGTCTGACCGATAAGATTGCTACCGCCTTTGTTATCAACGCAACGGACGAACATGCGTTATCCATTCTTCCCTTAAATACGGTAGATGTGGTGATTGTTGCCATCGGTGAGAACTTTGGAGCCTCCATTCGTGTGGTAGCTTTGCTGAAGCAGCATAAAGTAAAGCACATCTATGCTCGCGCCATTGATGCGGTTCACCGTTCCGTACTGGAGGCTTTTGAGTTGGAGCGCATTCTTACGCCAGAGGAAGATGCGGCACGTGGTTTGGTTCGTAAGTTGGAGTTTGGCGCCAATATGGAAACCTTCCGGGTAGATCCGGATAATTACGTGGTGAAGTTCACCGTCCCCGAAAAGTTTGTGGGGTATTATGTCAACGAATTGAATCTGGACAAGGAGTTCGGGTTGAAGATGCTTGCCTTAAAGCGGGTTGATGAGCAGAAGAACTGTCTTGGTATCTCTTTTACAGGACATAAAGTCGTCAACGAGTTTACAGAAAGTGACCAAATTCAAGCAGGTGACGAACTTGTATGTTATGGACGATACCGGAATTTTCAGAAATTCTGGAGAGAGTTTTGATCAATCTACAATCATTCTATTTTTTGTAGCGATAATGATTGTTTTTCCTTGAGAAGATTAGTAAAATGGTAAGTATAAAGGTACTTATTCGTCGAAAGAAAAGAAACATTTAAAAAAGCTTCATTGGGAGACAGAACTGTCGAATTTATGTCAATATTACTAACTTAATTGTGATACTTTCCCGTTATTACAACCTAAATCGCCTTATGTTAGGATAGTGATTAAATGTATTCTATCTGAATAACTTTCTTAGGAATGAAGAGATAATGTCGTATATTAGTAAAATTACTAACATACCTATTCCCATGATGTAAGCCATCATAAATAGTTGTTCTGTAAATAACAGATAAAATAGAGACCACGTAATTAGCTGTGTCAGCAGGAATGATATCCATCCTTTCTTTAAGATTATGCCAACTCAAAGAGAAAAGTGGGCAACTAGTAGGAAACAACTTATTCAATACAAGAAGGAAACGTATTCTCTGTTAGGAGAGATCTCTGTTCCAAGGCTGGGAATACATATCCGCAACCTTGGAATACGCATTCCCAATCTTGGAACAAGCGTTCGCAAGCTATGAATAAACTTTCCATTGAACTTATCTTGAAGTTGAAGAATGGCTGTCCGATCAAACAAGCAAGCCAGTGCAGTGCTTAAATAAAAAACACCCAATCTTACATCTTCGGACGTAAAACTGGGTGCATTTAAATTATCAACCCGATAATCAGTATTTTCAGCAGAGAGAGGTCTGTGAACCTTGCACTAAAAAGCAGCTATCAACTAAAACGTTATTATTTGCACAGAAAATGAAGATAAAACGGAATAACTATGTAAATAATGACTATATTTGAAGTGTGTAAATCGCAATTATATGGAAAACTTATCTCAACTTGGAACCGTTCCGGTGGATTACGCTGTTTTGGAGTCGTTTTTATCGGATTATAGTGCCCCTCGTCATAAGATAGCTAGCCTTGAGAAGCAGGGGCAAATACTGCGTCTCAAACGTGGGCTTTATGTGCTTTCACCCGAAGTGTCGGGGGAGTTGTTGCAACGTGAGCTGATAGCAAACCATATCTATGGCCCTTCTTATGTCTCGATGGAGAGTGCTCTGCGTTATTATGGGCTTATTCCCGAAAGTGTATACGCGGTAAAGTCGATGACCACGAAACGTTCTCGAAGTTTTGAGAATACAATCGGTCGATTTGATTATATCTTTTGCGAGCCGAATTATTATTCGATTGGGATTAACCTTGAAAGCAATGATAAATGCTCGTTCTTGGTGGCATCACCTGAAAAGGCATTGTGCGACCTGATTGCTTATACTCCGAAACTACGTCCACGTTTTGTTAAATCGCTCCGCCTGTTTTTGGAGGAGGATTTGCGTTTAGATATGGAGCAATTCTATAAAATGGATGTCGAGATACTGAGAGAGTGTGCCGAAAATGGCAGAAAGAAAAATGAAATTAACAACTTACTAAAACTACTGTAAGATGAATATATTTGATCAAATGTTGTCCCGTTATCAGATTGTAACGGATAATGATTTGCAAAATGCAACCTACGAAGTGATGCAGGAGATTACACTGGCAGGGCTTTATCGTGGCGGTTTCTTTGATAAGGCAGCCTTCTATGGCGGAACTTGTTTGCGAATCTTTCACTCGTTGGAACGTTTCTCAGAAGATTTGGACTTTTCGCTTGTTGCAAATAACGAGAGCTTTTATCTGGAGGATTACTTCCCTGCAATTATCGAGGAGTTCAAGGCGGCAGGTCAGCAGGTTGTGATAACCCGAAAGGATAAAAAAGTCTTCTCAAACATTGAGTCGGCTTTCTTGAAAAACGATACTCAGACGTATGATGTCGCCTTGCCGAACCAAAAGAGCATCAAGATAAAAATTGAAGTAGATGTAAATCCTCCTCTTGGATTTAGCACCGAGCAAAAACTGTTACTCTATCCATTTTCGTTTATGACACGATGCTTTACACTCCCCGACCTCTATGCCGGCAAGATGCACGCATTGGTTTTCAGAGCGTGGAAAAATAGAATAAAGGGGCGTGATTGGTATGACTTTGAGTGGTATGTAAAAAAGGGAATTGCTCTTGATTTTAACCATTTGCAAGAGCGAATACGTCAGTTCAATGGTATGGAGATGAGTCGTGATGATTTTATGGTGCAGCTCAAAGAGAAACTCCGGACGGCAGATATAAAGGCGGTCAAACGAGATGTAGAACCGTTTATCAAAGACCATAAGGGATTAGAGATTTGGTCGAATGACTATTTCGTACAATTGGCGGATATGGTCAAATTTGCGTTTTGTTTGTAGCACTATATACCACATGAATAGATTACGCAGCTATGTCAAAGAATGGCTTTTCTTTGGCTTTTATACCAGACAGGAATAAAAGAAAAAGTCCCACAAATTACTGATTTGTAGGACCTTTCTTGTTTTTGGCTTCTTTTGTCTTAGCCATTCAGCGGAGAGACAGG
>CALYZE010000047.1 GCA_945607605.1 uncultured Bacteroides sp. | reverse complement strand
TCACTCCTAACAAGAAACCCCTCAATTACTACTCGAAAACATTGTAAGTATTAGGAATAAACTATATCTTCGCACTTGGAACGCTCGTTCCAAGCCTTGGAACAGACATCCGCAAACTGGGGATGCACATTCACAACTTGGGAACAAACTTTCGTAAAAAAGAGTCTAACAATCTGATTATTCCTACCATCATGGCTGAATACAACATGCAGGAACTCAACCTGCCTAATGAGGAAGGTAAACGAATCCTCTATCCACGCATCAAACTATACGGACAAGTGGACTTGAACACCATTGCCAGCAAAGTATCCTACGGATCGTCTTTCACGAAAGGGGACGTCGTGGGACTGGTACAAGCTATCACTGATGAAATAGCTTACCAAATGAGTCAAGGATACTCGGTGAAAATCGAGAACTTAGGGGTCTTTACTCCGGCTTTGGGACTGTTGAAAGACCGGGAACGTGAAACCGGTGAAGAGGGCGATACCAAACGAAATGCAGCAAGCATCTGCCTGAAAAACATCCAATTCAAAGTAGATAAGGAGCTGCTGTTTAGAACGGCTCAGAGTTGCCACTTTAAACGTTCTGTCGAAAAGTTTCGCCAATCATCGCAACTATTCTCACCACAAGAACGATTGGAACGGGCCACCGAATATCTGAAACAGAATGCTTTTATGACTCTTGCCGATTATTGTAGATTGACAGGACTCTTGAAGACCAGTGCCTCGCGCGAACTGAAAACTTGGTTGGAAAATCCCGAAACACACTTAGATTATAAAGGCCGGGGAACACACAAAATATACATTCTGCGAAAATAGTAGATACGAAAACCATACAAAGGAAACATTAGAAAGGAAGTGAGCACTATGAAAATACTACATACCAGCGACTGGCATCTCGGACACTCTCTCTACAATTACGACCGAAGTCGCGAACAACTCGACTTTCTGCAACAACTGGCCACCATTGTCGGAGAAGAGAAACCCGACGTCATGGTAGTGAGCGGAGACATTTATCACTATTCAACTCCCTCTGCCGCCACACAGAAGATGTACACCGAAGGAATGTTGAACGTACACAAAGCTTGTCCTGAAATGGCTATGGTAGTGACTGCCGGAAATCATGACAGCAGTTCGAAGCTGGAAATTGACAGTAGCTTGTGGCAGCATTTCGGAGTAAACGTCATCGGAAACATTGAACGTGATCGTGAAAACATCAACCTCGACAAACACATCATCGAGATAACCAACGATAAAGAGGGAAAGAAGGGCTATGTAGTGGCCGTGCCCCATATTTATCCGCAGAACTTCCCGATACTGGATGCCGACACGCCTCGAGAAGAACGTCCATCTTACTTCTTCCAGACACTGCTGAATCGAACCGCCCAACGAAATCCCGAAGGGCTTCCCGTTGTGTTGATGGCTCATCTTTCCATCAGTGGCAGCGACCGTAGCGGACACGATGAAACGGTAGGTGGAATCGAATATGTGCTGCTCGAAGATTTGGGAAAAGGATACGACTATCTGGCTCTCGGACACATTCACTGCCCTCAGAACATCAAAGGGAGCCACCAACGGGCACGCTATTGTGGTACTCCCCTACCGGTGAGCTTCGATGAAACCTACCCGCACTCCGTCTCTATCGTTGAACTGAACGGTCGTGAGGAGCCGCTCATCCGAACCGTAGAGATCATCAATCCCATGCCGCTCGTAACGCTTCCCCGTCATCCATTGCCTTTTGAAGAGGCGCTACAACAGCTGGAGGACTATCCTGCCGACAAGCAAGCGTACATCCGTCTCAATGTATGGATCGAAAATTATCAGGCACCCGACTGTGAAGAACGTGCTGCCAATGCCGTGAAAGACAAGGCTTGCAAGTATTGCTACATCAAGCCCAATCGGGACAAACAAACCTTGGGAGATACTGACGCTCCCCTCTCCCTTCAGGAAATTCAGGAAAAGTCGCCATTGGATATCGCCCGAATTTACTACCGTGAAACGGAAGGAGAAGAGATGGACGAGGAGCTTTGCCAGATGATGAACGAAGTATGGAGAGAAGTAAAAGAGAAAGAAAAACCCTGATTGTGGACTACCTATTATGAAACTTCAAAAACTGACTATAAAGAACTTGGCATCCATCGAAGAGGCCGTCATTGACTTTGAAAACGGCCCTTTAGGTGAAGAGTCTCTCTTCCTGATCTGTGGAGAAACGGGAGCCGGAAAGACTACGTTGCTGGACGCTATCTGTCTGGCACTCTACAACGACACGCCTCGTATGGATCGTACCGCCAATGAAAAGTACAAAGACATCGCACAGAGTTTCTCCAACAAGAAAGAGGAAGTCTCCATCAACGACAACCGGCAATTGGTGAGACGAAACACGTGCGAGGCTTGGGCCGAACTGGACTTCATCGGAACCAACGAGATACCTTATACCGCCAGATGGTATGTGGCCCGTGCTCACAAAAAGAGGGAGGGTCGTTTGAAGGAAGTGGAATGGACCTTGGAAAACAGAAAGACGGGCATACACCTCCTCAAAAAAACGGAGGTACTGAATGAGATACAGCATGCCATCGGACTCACCTTCAAACAGTTTTGCCGCACCACCCTATTGGCGCAAGGTGACTTTACCAAGTTTCTGCAAAGTGTGGAAAGTGAAAAATCGGATATTCTGGAGAAGCTGACCGGAACAGATATCTACTCTGAAATAGGTTCACGCATTTACGCCATTACCAAAGAGAAACGGGTGAATTACGAAGAACAGAACCGTAAGCTGGAAGGTATTCATCTCCTCACCGAGGAAGAGATTGAGGAAAAGAACCAACTGATAGCCACGCAAAACGATGAAATCAAGCAGTTTAAACTTGAGATGGATGGTGTGCTTCAAAAGAGGGATTGGCTGAAAACAGCGGCTGAGTGGAAGGTTCGTTCCGAACATCAGCAAAGAGCATGGGAGGAAAAGAAGACGTCGCTACAGTCAGACCGCTTCCAACAAGAAGAACAATGGATCAGTGATTGGCATCTCACATCCGATGCTCGTAGTCTGTATACTTCGATAGCCAAGAGCCGGACTGACTTACAAAAAGCGGAAGAGGAGATTCAGACGTTGGAGAAGGAATTCATCCGGCTTTCTAAGGGACACAATGGGTTGAAGAAGAAGACGGAGCAGCTTGAACAGGAACGGGTACAGAAGGAAGAGTATCTGCAAAAGGAAGCGTCCTTGCTTCCCATGTTCGAGAAAAGCCAGTCCATCATTACCGATTTACAAGCCGCTCTCTCCTCCCAAAATCGAATCGGCAAGTATGAACAGGAGTTGAAAGATATCGATCGAGAACAGCCCACCTTGGAGAAGGATTGTGCCGACAAAGGGCAGGTTCTTCAAAAGGTGCGTCAGGCCATTCAAGTGAAGACGGAGGAGATTAGCAAACAGAAGGTTTCGTTGGAATCTATGGATGCACGTCGTTTGCAGGAGAAAAACGATGCGCTGGAAGCGGACAAAGAGAAACTCTCGAAAGCGCAATATGCCTTATCCTTGCTTACCGAAAAGGAGGGGGCGCTGAAACGGGCTCGTGAGTATGAACAGTCTTTAGACGACAAGATTGCGGCATGCGAAGCGCAACAAGGCAAACTGGAGGCTGACTTCCATCTCAAACAAACGGTTTATACCGAGCTTAGCAAACTCTACGAGAAGCAGAAAGAAGCAGTGGAAGACTGGGCCAAAGAAGCGCGTGCCCGTCTCTCTGTGGGAGATACTTGCCCTGTGTGCGGACAAGAGGTGAAAACGTTGCATCAGGAGGAGGATTTTCAGTCTATGCTGGCTCCTATGCAACAATCGCTGGTTGTCAAAGAGGAAGAATACAAGGAAGCGAAACAAGCGTGGAACAACAATCAAACGGAGTTTGCCACCTTCCAAAAACTGAAGAAAAGCCATTTGACCGTTCTCCAACAGACACAAGAGGCTTATGATTGTGCCTTGGAGGAGGTTGGAGAGAAATGCCGGCAATGTGGAGTGCCGGAGATCACTCCTTCTACGAAAGAAACGCTGGAGGCACAGGCAGAGAACAACCTGCAAGCCCTCAAAGAGATTCAACAAAAGCTGAAAGAGGTGCAAGACCTCACGGATGCTCTTTCTACCCTTCAAGAGCAAAAGGATCAGATGCAGCAAAGCATGGAAGTGGCCCAAGACAAGTTCAATGCAGCCGAGAAGTCGGTTGCCGAACTGAAAAGCAGTATATCCGGCAAGAAGTCGCTCATTAGTCACGAGAAAGAGACCTTGCAGACTACGCTGGAGCGTGTCAGTCCTTCCATCTTTTGGGCCGACTGGGTAGAGGCATGGAACCTCGATCCCGCTTCGTTCATTGAACGGTTGAAGCAGGCTGCCCATCAATACCAACAGGCTCAAGAGAAACGAACGGAATTAACTACGGCCATTACCCTCCACCACAAGGAGTTGAGTAACATAGCATCTGCCAAAGAGACAATCTGCGCTGCTTTCCCACAATGGAAGGCTATCATCAGGGAGGAGGCGGAAGAACTACCAAATCCGGAGAGTGCTTGGAACGAGTTGAACCTTCGTACCAGCCGACTGAATCAGAGTATGAGTTCAGTCCAACAGTTGATGACCGAACAGAAAGACCTTCTTTCACAGTTCTATGCCTTGCATCCTCGCATTGAAGAAGCTACGCTTCAAGCTCTCTCTGCCTATTCCTACGAACAGATAGAGCAACTCCGTGCGAATCAGCAAAAGCTTAAAGAAGAGGTTTTAACCTTGCAAGCGGCTTATGAGGCTACTGCCAAACAGATAGAGGCGCATCTCCAACAGAAGCCTGAAATAAGTGAGGAGGACACTCCGGATGCATTGGAACTGCAAGCCAAGACCTGGGAACTGAAAATGTCTGAAAGTAACCAAACCATTGGTCAGTTGCAAGCCTCCTTAAAGCAACACGCCCAAAACGTTGCATTGATGAAGGATGAAAAGGAACGTGCCAATCAGCTTCGTGAGATCTATCTGAAATGGGATCGTCTCTGTCGAATCTTTGGAGACGATAAAGGAAAGAACTTCCGCAACATCGCCCAAAGTTTCGTACTGAAAGAACTACTCAATGGAGCCAATTTTTACTTGCGACGGTTGACCGACCGCTACGAACTGGAATGTCAGTCGGGTTCTCTCACCATCTTGCTGCGCGACTTCTACCAAGGCGGCACTGCCCGTCCGGCTTGTACTTTGTCTGGTGGAGAGAGCTTCCTCATTTCCCTTTCACTGGCTCTCGGACTCTCCTCCCTCAATCGTCAAAGCCTGTCGGTGAATACGTTGTTCATTGATGAAGGATTCGGTACGCTGAGCAGTGATTACCTCAATACGGTCATGGATACGTTGGAGAAACTGCATCAGATGGGAGGCAAGAAGGTAGGCATCATCAGTCATGTGGAGGGACTGAAAGAGCGAATAAAAACGCAGATACAGGTCAGAAGAATAGATAATTCAAGAAGCGAAATCAGAACCGTGAAAGTGCTTTAAGCTGAAATGCTTCAAAAAAGAGTGAGAATCGTTCCTTATACTATCTATAAAATTGGTACTTTTGCACATTCAAACTAAAAAAGCAATGAAAAAGTCTGTGAAAGGAGTCCGGTTTACTCCTAAAACCTATTCCGACGAAGTAGAAGCTAAAGTCCAACATTATAAAAAGGAAGGTTATAAGCTTCCGATGCGCCATGCCTTACGTACCGAAGAACAGTTGGCGGGTATCCGCGAAAGTGCCAAGATCAATACGGCCCTGCTCGATTATCTCTCAGCCAATATCCGTGAAGGGATGTCTACTGCCGAGATTGACCACTTGGTTTATTGCTTCACCACAGATCATGATGCCATCCCCGCTCCTTTCTTGTACGAGGGTTTCCCCAAGAGCGTCTGCGTCAGCATCAACGATGTGGTATGTCACGGCATTCCCAGCACCAAGGAGTTCTTGCGCAGCGGTGACATTGTGAACGTGGATGTTTCTACCATCTATAAAGGTTATTTCTCTGATGCCTCACGCATGTTTATGATTGGTGAGGTGAAACCGGAATTGCAACGACTGGTGCAAGTCACCAAAGAGTGTCGTGACTTAGGCGTTCAGGCTGCACAACCTTGGGCACGTCTCGGTGATATTGGAGCCGTCATTCAAGAGCACGCCGAGAAGAACGGGTACAGTGTGGTACGCGATCTTTGCGGTCACGGGGTAGGCATCAAGTTTCATGAGGAACCCGATGTAGAACACTTTGGCAAACGAGGCACAGGTATGTTGCTCGTGCCGGGCATGACCTTCACCATTGAGCCGATGATTAACATGGGTACTTACGAGGTTTTTATTGACGAGGCCGACGGCTGGACGGTTTGTACAGACGATGGATTGCCTTCCGCCCAGTGGGAAAGTATGTTGCTGATTACCGAAGACGGTAACGAGATATTAACCCAATAACCCGCTTCATTTGATCATTTAATATTGAATTCCCTTATGACTATCCTATTGCTCCTTCTCGGCATCCTCATCGGAATGGCCATCGGTTATCTCATTGCCGATCGTAAGACTTCCGCCTTTAAGGCCGAAATCAGTGGAAAAGAGAAGGAGATAGCCCTGTTGCAGCAACAGAAAGAGGAAGCCGAAGCGTTGCATAAACGCATGAACCTCGAGTTTGAGAATCTTTCCAATCGCATCTTTCAAAGCAAGGTGGAGGATTTCAAGAAGCTGAATGCCGAACAAATCAATCATTTGCTCCGTCCTCTGGATGATAATCTGAAAGATTTCAGAGAAAAGGTAGAACAGGTTTACAGTACGGAAGCCAAAGAACGTTTCTCACTGGGCGAGCGCATCAAAGAGTTGGTGGAGCTGAACAGTCGCCTGAGTGAAGATGCCAACAACCTGACCCGTGCCTTGAAAGGTGACTCCAAAATGCAAGGCAATTGGGGAGAGATGATTCTGGAACGTCTGTTGCAAGCGTCCGGCTTGATAGAGGGGGAACATTATTTCCGTCAGGAGTTCTTGAAAGACGAACGAGGTGAAGTACTGACCAACGAAGAAAACGGACAAAAGATGCAGCCGGACATTCTCATCAGGTATCCGGATGATCGTGAGATGATTATCGACTCCAAAGTATCACTCACGGCTTATACGGCCTACACGTCTGCCGAGAACAAGGAAGAACAGGCTCGTTACCTGAAGGCACATCTGCAATCCATCCGTAGTCACATTGATGAACTCAGCCTGAAAGACTACTCGCATTACGATGTGAAAGCACCGGATTTTGTGATGATGTTTATCCCTACGGAAGGTGCTTACTTGCTTGCCATCCAGAGTGATGCCAATCTTTGGGAGTATGCCTACAACAAAAAAGTAGTGTTGATGAACCCCACCAACCTTATCAGTGCCCTGCGTCTGTCGCTCGACTTATGGAAACGAGAGAATCAAGTAAAGAACATACAGGCCATCATCAAGCGTGGCACCGCCTTGTATGAAAAGATTGTAGGGTTTACCGATAGCTTTCTGAGCATAGGCGACAAGATGGCTATTCTGCAAAGGGATTACGACAAAGCACTCAACCAACTCTCCGACGGAAACGGTAGCCTCGTGCGCCAAGCCGAACAGTTGAAAGGAATGAGTCTCACTCCCAAAAAACAGATTTCTTCACGGTTATTACCCAAAGAAGACCTATCGGAAGAAATGGAAGAGACCGAAGAATTAGAAGAAAAAAATAATATTCAATAAGATCATCCAACATGAAAATTCTGAAAGACCGTATTCTCAAAGACGGCAAATGCTTCCCGGGAGGGATTCTGAAAGTAGATAATTTCATCAATCATCAAATGGATCCTATTCTGATGAAGTCCATCGGCGTAGAATTTGTCAGACGTTTTGCTTCCAACCCCATCAATAAGATCATCACGGTTGAGGCCAGCGGAATTGCTCCTGCCATCATGGTGGGTTATCTGCTCGAATTGCCCGTAGTATTTGCCAAGAAGAAGAAGCCAAGCACTATGGAGAATATGCTGACCACTACGGTATTCTCGTTTACGAAAAACCGTTCTTACGAGGTATGTGTCAGTAAAGACTTCCTTTGCCCGGGCGACAAGGTACTCTTTATTGACGACTTTCTGGCCAATGGCAATGCAGCCAAGGGAATGATTGATCTCGTGAAGCAGGCAGGAGCCGAGCTTGTCGGTATGGGCTTTATCATCGAGAAAGCTTTCCAGCATGGAGGAGAGGAACTGCGTGAACAAGGCATCCACGTGGAGTCACTGGCCATCATCGAAAGCCTGGACCATTGTGAAATCAAAATCAGATAAGTCGTTTCACATGGAAAACCAGCAAGAACCAGAGAAGTTAAAAAACGGACTGATTTACGGGCTTCATGACAAGCCCCCTTTTAAAGAAGCTTTCTTTGCGGCCTTACAACATTTACTGGCCATCTTTGTAGCCATTATCACCCCACCCCTTATTATTTCCGGAGCGTTGAAACTCGATGCTGAAACCACCGGTTATCTGGTGTCTATGGCTTTGTTTGCTTCCGGCATCTCCACGTTCATCCAATGTCGTAAGTTCGGAGGATTGGGAACAGGATTGCTCTGCATCCAAGGTACCAGCTTTTCGTTTATCGGCCCTATCATTTCTGCCGGAACCATGGGTGGCCTTCCACTGATATTCGGTTCCTGCATCGCTGCATCTACGGTGGAGATGTTTATCAGTCGGATCCTGAAATACACCAAGAAAATCATTACTCCTCTCATTTCGGGCATTGTGGTTACGCTCATCGGAATGAGTCTGATTAAGGTAGGGATTACAGCCTGTGGAGGGGGTGCTGTTGCTCAAGCAGACGGTAGTTTCGGTAGCTTGCGTCATGTAGGGCTGGCTGCTTTGGTGTTGTTGCTCATCATTGTCTTTAACCGAAGTTCCAACCGTTATTTAAGAATGAGTTCCATTGTTATCGGATTGGTGATTGGTTACATCGTGGCTTGGTTTATGGGGGTAGTCCATTTTTCATCCATCCAAAGTTATGGGGGTTTCAATCTTCCCATGCCTTTCCGTTATGGACTGGACTTCAGTATCTCCAGCATCATTGCCTTAGGCTTGATTTTCATGATTACGGCCATTGAAGCTTATGGAGACATCACAGCCAACTCGCTGATATCCGGTGAACCGGTAGAAGGAGAAGTCTTCGTCAAACGTGCTTCAGGTGGTATTCTGGCCGATGGGTTCAACTCTATGCTGGCAGGTATGTTCAACTCTTTCCCCAATTCCGTGTTTGCCCAAAACAACGGAATGATACAACTGACAGGGGTTGCCAGTCGGTATGTAGGCTATTACATCGCCGGATTTCTGATCATACTCGGACTTTTTCCTGCTGTAGGGTTGGTCTTCTCCTTGATGCCCGAACCTGTGTTGGGAGGAGCCACGCTACTCATGTTCGGAACGGTAGCTGCGGCAGGCATACGTATCATTGCCGCGCAAGAAATCAACCGTAAGGCCACGTTAGTGATGGCCATCAGTTTCTCTTTGGGACTGAGTGTGGAGCTTGTACCGGAAATCTTATGCCAACTTCCCGAAACCTTGAGGAATATCTTCTCATCGGGAATTACTACCGGAGGATTAACCGCCATTCTAGCAAATGCACTGATTTATATTAAAGAATAAAGGATACGAAAAAAGGGTAGAAAGTTCTTAGCTTTCTACCCTTTTTTCATCTATTCTTTCTACGTTTTAAGCTTGTTCTTTAAATCGGGGCAATACCGCTTTCAGCACTGCATAACCCAGTATTCCCGCAAGGATGGTTCCCAGTAAGACTCCGAATTTAGCTTGATTCAGCAGCTCCGGATAATCGTGGGCAAACGAAAGGTTGGCAATAAACAACGATACGGTAAAGCCGATACCTCCCAGTAAGGAGACTCCTGCCACGCTTTTCCAATTCATTCCGGGAGGCATAGGGGCCAAACCACTCTTGATGGTCAGCCACGTGAACAGATAAACTCCGATGAATTTACCCAAAAGTAAGCCCATAGCTACGGCGATACTCACATCGCCTATCACGTCGCCTCCTCCACTGAAGACCACACCGGCATTTGCAAACGCAAACAAGGGCAGGATAACAAAGTTCACCATTCCATGCAGGTTATCTTCCATGGATTGCAACGGACTGATAACGAAGTCCGAAGCACGCTCTACTTGTTTCAAGGTAGAGATTTGATCGTTCGTCAACACAATATCATCCGATCCGGAAGTAGGAAATTCATTGATTACCTTGCGTATCTGATTGATATACTTACCGACATCCAGTCTGGGACGTGCCGGAATGACAAAGGCCAGAATCACACCGGAAATGGTACTGTGTATGCCTGATTGAAGGAAAAGATACCAAATCACGACCCCAAAGAGAATGAAGAATATCTTGTGAGTCATTCCTGCTCTTCCCAGGTAATAGAGGAGACAATATAAGATGGCAGCGGCAATCAGATAACCGTAAGCCACTTCTCCACTGTAAAAAATGGCAATCACCAGAATACCGCCAATGTCATCTACTACCGCAAAGGCGGTCAGGAAGATTTTCAGACTTAGAGGCACGCGTTTGCCCAGCAAGCTCAACACTCCTAAGGAGAACGCAATATCTGTAGCCATTGGTATAGCCATTCCACGTCCCTCGGGAGTGCCCATGGCTGCAAAATACAAATAAACGAGTACGGGAATCAGCATACCGCCACAAGCGGCAATAAACGGTAGGATCGCTTTTCGGAAAGAAGACAACTCCCCTACCAACAGTTCCCGCTTAATTTCCAATCCCACTGCCAGAAAGAAAATAGTCATCAAACAATCGTTGATGAATTCAATCATCTTCAAAGGATGTCCTCCATGCGACAACAGGTTAAAATCTCCGATACGTAAATACAGCTCTTGCATCAGAAAATCCTGATACAATGGCGCCATAGGAGAATTGGCAATGGCGGCAGCCAGAATAGCCGTCAGAAACAGTAAAATGCTTGCCACAATATTCATGGAGAATATATTCTTCACAGAACCTAAATTTATCATAGCTTTATTTCATTTGAGATTTAATCCAGTTTTAATACAGCTAAGAAGGCTTTTTGTGGTACTTCTACATTACCAATCTGCTTCATACGCTTTTTACCTTTCTTCTGTTTTTCCAGTAACTTACGTTTACGGCTCACGTCACCACCGTAACATTTGGCCGTTACATCCTTACGTACTGCCTTAATGGTTTCGCGGGAAATAATCTTTGCGCCGATCGCTGCTTGAATCGCAATGTCAAATTGTTGTCTTGGAATCAGTTCCTTCAACTTCTCACACATACGGTGTCCTAAATCATACGCATTGTCAAAGTGGGTCAAGGTAGAAAGAGCATCCACTGCTTCCCCATTCAACAGAATATCCAGTTTCACTAACTTAGACGGACGGAAACCGTTCATATGGTAATCAAAAGACGCATATCCCTTAGAGATACTCTTCAGTTTATCATAGAAATCAATCACAATCTCACCCAGAGGCATGTCATAGTATATTTCTATTCGATTACCCGAAATGTATTCCTGCTTCACCAGTTCACCACGTTTGCCCAGACAAAGAGTCATGATCGAACCGATATAATCGGCGGAGGTAATCACTGAAGCACGGATATAAGGCTCCTCAATTCGATCGATCATCGTAACGTCGGGCATACTGCCGGGATTATGCACTTCGGCCATATGGCCCTGCTTGTCGTAGATGTTGTACGAAACGTTGGGAACGGTTGTAATAACATTCATGTCGAATTCACGATCCAAACGCTCTTGTACAATCTCCATATGGAGCAATCCCAAGAAACCGCAACGGAACCCGAACCCTAAAGCCAGAGAAGACTCCGGCTGGAAAGTCAACGAAGCATCATTCAGTTGAAGCTTCTCCAAAGAAGAACGCAAATCTTCAAAATCTTCCGCATCAATCGGATAGATACCCGCAAACACCATCGGCTTCACTTCCTCAAAACCGGCAATTGCACTCTTGCAAGGTTTAGCAATGTGAGTAATGGTATCTCCTACCTTTACCTCCTTCGAAGTCTTGATGCCTGATATGATATAGCCTACATCGCCCGTACGCAATTCCTGACGGGGCGACATATCCATCTTCAGTACACCGATTTCATCGGCATCATATTCCTTGCCTGTATTGAAGAACTTCACCTTCTCTCCCTTTCTAATCACGCCGTTCACAATCTTGAAATAGGCAATGATTCCTCGGAAAGAGTTGAATACAGAGTCAAAAATCAACGCTTGTAGCGGAGCCTCCTCTTCCCCTACCGGATGAGGAACACGCTCAATCACAGCAGACAGAATTTCTTCCACTCCCATGCCCGTTTTACCGGATGCACGAATAATATCCTCACGCTTGCACCCCAGCAGTTCCACGATTTCATCTTCCACCTCTTCAGGCATGGCACTCGCCATATCGCATTTGTTGATAATGGGAATGATCTCCAAATCATGTTCAATGGCCATGTAGAGATTTGAAATTGTTTGTGCTTGCACACCTTGCGAAGCATCTACAATCAGCAATGCACCTTCACAAGCGGCAATGGAACGTGACACTTCATAGGAAAAGTCTACGTGTCCCGGAGTGTCAATCAAGTTCAGAATATACTTTTCACCCTTATAGGCATATTCCATCTGGATGGCGTGGCTCTTGATTGTGATACCCCTCTCCTTCTCCAGATCCATACTGTCGAGCATCTGTCCTTTGGTGACTTGTATGGTATTAGTAAACTCTAAAAGACGGTCGGCCAAGGTTGATTTACCGTGGTCAATATGGGCAATAATACAAAAGTTACGTATATTCTTCATTGTCAATAGTTATCTATAATTTGGGTGCGCAAAGATACAAAAACGGCAAGACAAAAAAAAATACGTTATTACTTATTTTCAGACCGGGATGTCAGAAAAAAAGTATTCTAAGAAATAAGATGAATTTAAAGAGATTCTTTTTCGAGATATTCCACCCAGATTTTGGCAGCTTCTTCTACCATCTTGGCACAAGGACGTTTCGCATAATACAGCTCTGTACGCATTTCAGGAACAGGAGAACCCTCCGGCTTACTCAATCCTAAAAGCTCCGCACAAATCAAAGAACCATTGCGCTTCTTAAACTCCGCTGCCAACTCTTGTACCAGTGCATAATTGGCAGCCTTGCCCTCACGGTCTTTGCAATCGGTGGCTCCTTTCTCTAAACCTGCCAACAGAAACAAACCACAAGCAGCTCCACACGTCTGTCGCATCCGGCCTATCCCTCCACCGAAAGAAGCCGACATACGCAAAGCTTGTTCTTCGGTAAAGCCATACTTGTCAGCAAAGGCAGCCACTACAGATTGTGAACAGTTATAGCCGCTTTTAAAAAGCTCCACCGACTTTTCTATTCTGTCTTTCAGTTCCATCTTTACTCCGTGATTTCTAATGACATCGGACAATGATCCGAATGAACGGCATCGTTCAGAATCTTAGCCTCTTTCAACATCCCCCGAACGGGTTCATTCACCATACAATAGTCAATGCGCCATCCTTTGTTTTTAGCACGTGAATTGAAGCGATAACTCCACCACGTATATTCCTGTTTGTCAGGATGAAGTGTGCGGAAAGAGTCGATAAAGCCGGCATGCAGGAATCGAGTCATCCACTCCCGCTCTTCAGGTAAGAATCCACTGTTGGTGGCATTGCGCACAGGATCATGAATATCTATCCGTTCATGGCAAATGTTATAGTCGCCACACAGAATCAGTTTCGGTCGCGTACGTTGCAATTCGAGTACATAGTCTTGAAACTTCTCCAACCAGACCATTTTAAAAGCTTGTCGTTCGTCACCACTGGTTCCGGAGGGATGATAGACACTGACGATGGATAGATCGCCAAAATCGGCGCGAATGAAACGTCCTTCATAATCATACTCCTCTATGCCCATGCCGTACTCCACATGATCCGGTTCACGTTTGGTCAGGATAGCCACTCCGCTATACCCTTTCTTTTGGGCAGAATAGAGATAATGCTTATATCCCAAAGCCTCCAAAGCTTCCGCCGGATACTGATCCGGTTGTAACTTGGTTTCCTGCAAACAAAGCACATCCGGCTGTTCCTGTGCCAACCATTCGGGAAAACCTTTGGTCACGGCAGCCCGCAGACCATTGACGTTGTAGGTAATGATTTTCATATCTGTATACTCCTTAGAAGTTTTTAAAATAAGGTTGAAACCAGCAGCATAATATTTAAAACGGTCACAATCGCAGCAATGCTATAAAGCACAAACGTACTCCATTTGCTGTTCACATAGGGACCCATCACTTTGGGAGAAGAAGTCAGACTGACTTGCAGAAACACCGTGAAAGGCAACTGAATGCTCAAGATCATTTGTGAGATTAATAACCCCTTAAACGGATCACCAATAAAGAAGATCAACAACAAGGCAACCCCCAACGAAAGTATCACACCCACCTGAGAGTGACTATCCTTGATGTGATAAGGCTCGCCAAAGATACCCGAAAAGATAGATCCTGCCGCCATACCACTGGTGATAGTCGAAGAGATGCCTGCCATCAATAACGCCAAGGCAAATACGGTTGCGGCACTGTTTCCCAACAACGGTTCGAGCAGCGATTGAGCTTGCTGTAACTCCTCTACCTGAACGCCTACATGAAAGAATGTAGCTGCTGCCAACAGAATCATGGCACTGTTGATAGCCCATCCCACAATCATGGAAAACAACGTATCAAAAAGTTCATACTTCAGCACCTTGCGGATCGACGCATCATCTTGTTTGTTGTATTCATGACTTTGAATCACTTCCGAATGCAGAAACAGATTGTGAGGCATCACCACCGCACCGAGCACACTCATGATAATCAGCATGCTACCTTCAGGGAACGAAGGAGTTACCCATCCCTGTACAGCCGTGGGCCAGTCAATCTTTACCAGAAACAATTCGTAGATAAAAGAGAGTCCTATCACAGATACAAAGGCAATGATTGACCGTTCAATCTTCTTATACGAGTTGGTGAAGAGCATCACCATCACAAAAACCGTTGTCAAGATAGAGCCCCAGATAATCGGGATGTCAAACAGCATCTCCAAGGCAATGGCCCCACCCAATATCTCCGCCAAAGAAGTAGAGATAGAAGCCAGTACAGCCGTGCCCAGTATAGGGCGCGACACCCATTTAGGAGTATGTTGTGTGGCAGCTTCAGACAAGCACAAACCGGTTACGATGCCCAAGTGCGCCACGTTATGTTGCAGCACAATCAGCATGATGGTCGACAAAGTGACCACCCACAGCAGTGAATAACCAAACTCAGAGCCTGCAGCAAAATTAGAAGCCCAGTTGCCCGGATCAATAAAACCTACCGTTACCAGTAATCCCGGACCGATATATCTAAAAACGTCCAGACCACCCAAATAACGTTTGTGGTCCTTCCGTTTCAAGTCTTTCAGAAAATTCTTCATTGTGTTTATTTAAGAACTCAAACAATTTGCGCCTGATCAATCTACCAAGGTATGCAAAGCTTTGCACAACTGGTCAGGACAAGAGGTCGGGCGTCCTCCGCAGCGGATACCTTCCAGGCGAGCAATTACTTCCTTCACAGGCATTCCCTTTACCAAACGGGAAATCCCTTGCAAGTTGCCGTTACATCCTCCCCAAAACGCCACCTCTTTCACAATGCCGTCTTCCACATCAAGTTCGATGTGTGAACTGCAGGTGCCTTGCGTCTTATATGTAAGTGTCATTCTTCGATTTCTTCCGGTTGCATGTTGGTAAAGACCGTCTGAACATCATCAAACTCTTCCAACCGCTCTACCATCTTGTCGATTGTTTCACGTTGTTCGGCTGATACCTCCTTGTGATCGTTCGGAATATAAGTGAACTCCCCACCTACATCCTCAAATCCTGATTCCTCAAGATGCTTCTGAATGGCAGCATAACTCTTCGGATCACCGTAGATCGTGAGGGTGCCTTCTTCTTCATCCTCTTCAAAGTCTTCCTCCACATCATAATCTATCAAGTCAAGAATCAACTCTTCCATGTCTATCCCTTCCTTCTTCTTGAAAGTAAATACACACTTATGATCAAACAAGAAAGCCAATGAACCCATTGTACCTAAGTTTCCGCCAAATTTATTGAAGACAGAACGCACATCAGCTACTGTACGGGTTGTATTGTCCGTCAAAGTATCCACAAACACAGCCACTCCGTGAGGACCATATCCCTCATACGTCATGCTCTTGTAGTCACTCTGATCTTTACCCAATGCATTCTTGATGGCACGTTCAATGTTATCCTTCGGCATGTTCTCACGCTTACAGGTGGCAATCACCGAACGCAAAGTCGGATTGTTTTCCGGCTCCGGACCACCCGCTTTCACTGCGATTGAAATTTGTTTACCCAGTCTTGTAAAGGCCTTTGCCATGTGGCCCCATCTTTTCATTTTGGTAGCTTTTCTATATTCAAATGCTCTTCCCATTGGAACTATTTTTTAAATGATGAATGATCTATGTCTATTTATGAATTAGCGCAACTTGGCATCCAACTTATTTTGCAGGTTGGCAACCAGTTTCGACATTATTTTATCAATCTGCTTATCGTTCAACGTTGCATTTTCATCCTGCAACAAGAAACTTACCGCATAACTCTTCTTGCCTGCTTCCAGATTCTTTCCTTCATACACATCAAAGAGAGCGACCTCTTTCAGCAACTTCTTCTCCGTTTCAAAAGCAATCTTCTCTATCTCAGCAAACTGTACCTTCTTGTCGAGCAACAAGGCCAAGTCACGTTTCACGGCGGGGAACTTAGACAGTTCCGTAAAGCTCACCTTCACGTTCTTGATCGCCTTCATCAGCTCCTTCCAGTTCAAGTCGGCATAATACACTTCGTTATCAATATCAAAAGCCTTCAGTAGCTTGCGAGTGACGATACCCAACGTAGCCAGTCTCTTTCCCCCTCTGGTTTGTACCGTCAGGGCGGCAGCAAAGACATCATCCGTCAGGTTGCCAATCACTAAATCGTTCATACGCAACCCTAAACGCTTGAAGATATTCTCCACATAAGCCTTCAGTTCATACACCGAACTGCTCTCATCCGGATGTGCCCACGAATTGGACACTCTTTCGCCGGTTACCCACAAACCCAGATGATATTCTTCGGAGTAAGCAGCCAGTACTTTCTCTGCATTCTTCTTCTCCTCGTTGAACCGGTAACAGTTACCGAATTCAAAGAATTTCAAGTCCGCACTCTTCCGGTTGGCATTGTGCGAAATACTATCCAATCCACCGAAAAGCAACGTCTGACGCATTACGTTCAAGTCTGCACTCAACGGATTCATCAATCTCACAAGGTTATTTGTTGGGAAAGATTCCAAGCCTTCATAATCGGCGGCACAAACCAAGGAGTTATTCAAGATCTCGTTAAATCCACAACCTACCAACTGTTCAGCCACTAAGTTCTGCAACTGATTAGACTTGTCACACTCCCCTTTAGTGGTCAAACTTGACTTCAACGTATGAGGAATCTCCACATTATTATAACCGTAGATACGTAAAATATCCTCTATCACATCACAGTCGCGCTGCACATCCACCCGATAAGGAGGTACATCCAAGGTTAAGCCCTCAGCCGTTTCCTCTACAATCTTCATTTCCAGACTGGATACAATGCTCTTGATGGTCTCTGTCGGAATCACCTTGCCTATCAAAGTATGCACCTTCTCATAAGGAAGCTCTACTCTGAAATCCTCGGCAGGAGCTGCACATACATCCTTGATATTCGAAGAAACCGTACCTCCGGCAAGTTCCTTCACCATCAAAGCAGCCAGCTTCAGACAGTAAATGGTATGATTAGGGTCTACCCCTCTTTCAAAGCGGAAAGACGCATCCGTATTCAATCCGTGACGACGAGCCGTCTTACGCACCCACGTCGGATGGAAGTACGCACTCTCCAAGAAGATATTCTTGGTTGTTTCCGTAGAACCTGAATCGATTCCACCGAAAACACCGGCTATACACATCGCCTCTTTCCCGTTGCAAATCATCAGGTCACGTTCATTCAGCTTCCGATCCACTCCATCCAGCGTTACAAACGGAGTCTCATTAGGCAGTGTCTTCACTACTACCTCACCTCCTGCAATCTGATCTGCATCAAAGCAATGAAGCGGTTGACCAAACGCATGAATGATATAATTCGTAATATCTACCACATTGTTAATGGGACGCAAACCGATGATACGGAGTTTGTCCTGTAGCCATTCGGGGCTCTCCTTCACCGTTACTCCTTTGATGCTTACGCCTGCATATCTCGGACAAGCCTCGCTGTTCTCCACTCTCACCGGAATATCCAAATCTTGGTTATCAACGGCAAAAGCATCCACAGACGGTTTCTTCAGTGTAGTCGGTTGGCCGTTCTGCACCAAATAAGCATACAGGTCGCGGGCTACTCCATAATGAGAGCAAGCATCCGCACGGTTCGGAGTGATATCCACCTCCAGCACGTAGTCACTCTTGATGTTATAATAATCCTTGGCAAGCGTACCCGGAACAGCCGTTTCGGGCAACACAATGATGCCCGCATGGTCCGTACCGATTCCAATTTCATCTTCGGCACAAATCATTCCGTTCGATTCTACACCACGGAGTTTTGATTTTTTGATCGTAAAACACTCCTCACCATCATACAATTTGGCACCCAGGGTAGCCACTACTACTTTCTGTCCGGCAGCTACATTCGAAGCACCGCATACAATCTGCACAGGCTCTCCTTGTCCCACATTCACAGTGGTGACGTGCATATGGTCAGAATTCGGATGGGATTCACAAGTCAGCACCTCGCCAATCACCAATCCCTCCAATCCGCCTTTGATGGTTTGTACTTCTTCCACTCCTCCGGTTTCCAAACCAATAGAGGTCAGTGCCTCAGATACTTCATCCGGCGTTAAATCAAAATCGACATACTCTTTCAGCCAATTATAAGAGATATTCATATCATTATTTTTTTATTGTTTCCAAAAGTGACCCGCAAAGTTAATAAGTTTTTTTGGTTGGCAGGGAATGAACACGGAAGAAAATCACAACAGAGTACATTTATCTGTGATTCTTCGCTT
>CALYZE010000046.1 GCA_945607605.1 uncultured Bacteroides sp. | reverse complement strand
TGATTCGGGTGCAGTCTTTTTATAGCGATTGGGAGATCTTATTTTATCTCATAAACTCAAGAGACAATTTTATTGGCACCCGAGGTTATTTTACACGCTTCCGGTTCATTTTCAATAAAGGACTGAATGTGGCGAATACGCTTCTCTGCCAAAATCTCATCCACAGCAATCAAGATACCGGTTTCTTCTACATCACCAAAACCATAATTAATAGCTGTGCCAAACATACGCATGGTCGGGCTAAGGCTCATATAAGCATTGACCAAAGGAGGAATATTGTAGCCCAGCTTACGAATCTCGCCATTCAATATTTTATAATCTTCTTTGAAAGTCTTTTTACAAAAAAGAGCAGCCAACTCATTCGCATCTGACTCCAAAACAAGCGGTTTCATCGGAGTAATCAGGTTATCTTTATCGGCAAAATGCTTTTGAAGGAAATAAAGTATCATGTCACGTCCTTGACGATGGTAACTAGGGTACATCGTTACTTTTCCAAAGAAGTATTTCACATTTGGCATAATCACAGTCAATGCGCCTAAGCCATCCCACAGATTATCTAATGCAAACAGTCCCTTACTATCATTACGGGTGGATTGGTACTCCAAAGTCACAAAAGAACGTCCCAGTTCAATGGTTGTAGGAAGATATTCTTTCAAAAACTTATCTGAAAAGTTGAACATATGTGCCGTAGCAAGAACAGGAGCTCCATCCTCACCCATACAAACATCCGTGCCCAGAAGATAACGGTAACCTCCTAAAACTTCTTCCGCCTCCGGATTCCAGACAATCAACTGTTTGTATGGATTTTCCATGATATCATATTCATCAATATCCATTGACTTACCGGTTCCTCCTCCTGCAGCACGAAATGCGATCTCACGCAAACGCCCAATCTCTTTCATTATATTAGGAGAGTCCTGAGCAGTGATGATATATATCTGATTATGACTTCTGTTAGTCATACGCAAACGTTTTTCTTCAGTCAACTCCGCTTTCAGCAATTCCTTACTTACCGGTGCAATAATATCTTCCATATTCCTAATTAGTAGTTCTTCTTATTATTACTGTATTTCTACAATTTATATACAATATCTTTCACATATTGTGCCCATTGAGCCGGTGTCTTCGACTTGTCGAATGTTTGCCAAGGGATAGGCTTTCCAATAGTGATGGTAAATGTTTTATGACGATTCTTCAACATCTCATCCGCTAAATAAAGCATGGCGATATTGAATTTAATACCTAATAGTTTGCAAAGATTGGCTAAATTGTAAAAGAAATTAGAGTTACAGCCTTCGAAATGAATAGGAACCACATCACGATGAGATTCAACACTCTTTACGACAAATGTTTTTTTCCAATCTAAATCCTGTATAACCCCGTTTTGCCTGCGGGAACATAGTCCGGCAGGAAACATAATCAATTGGTTATCCGATGCAAAACCGGCCTCCACCATTCTCGGAAAGTCTTTAGCTTGTTTGCCGGTCTTATTAATGGGAATACAAAGAGGTGCCAGACCATGCAGATTCATCAGCAAGTCATTGACCATATATCTCACGTTACTGTTATAAAAGCTCCCTAACACGTAACCCAAAGCTACACCATCTTGACCACCCAACGGATGATTGGACACGAAAGTATAAAGCCCTTCTTTAGGCAAATTTTCTTTGCCTTTTACTACAAGTTTGGCATCCAGAAACTCTAGACACGCTTCCAGAAAATCCACTCCCACCTTATCTTTCGATTCCCGCAAGAAAACATTCAGTTCTTCCTGATGCACGATTCGTTTCAGATAAGACACGACAAATTTAGGGATATATTTAGATTGCTTCGGAGCTTTCTCCCGAAGTATCTTATCTATGTCAATTAAAAATAAAGAGTTGTCTGCCATTCTTCTTTCGATGAAATGAATGCGCAAAATTAACGCATCTTTTTAATTAATCGCAAAGAATCACTGGAAAACTACACCCGAAAACTATCAAATACCACCCAAAATCTATCATTTGATAGTTTTTCCCCTAAAGTGTGCTTGAAATCCACCCCTCAAAGAGAAATATCTTTCGTAAACTTGCAATACCAAAATAAAAAATATCAAGTAACATTAAAACATAGCACATTATGAACAGTGTAACATTTACAAAAGATCTCATTAGAGTACAAGACGATTTATTACGCTTCGCATATAAACTAACTTCCAACCAGGAAGAAGCCAACGACCTGCTTCAAGAAACATCTCTGAAAGCTTTAGATAATGAAGATAAATATATGCCCGATACCAACTTTAAAGGATGGATATATACCATTATGCGTAATATCTTCATTAACAATTATCGGAAAGTAGTACGCGATCAAACGTTCATCGATCAAACGGATAATCTTTACCATTTAAACTTACCGCGTGATAACTCTTCCGAAAATACAGAAAACACGTATGATCTGAAAGAGATGCACCGCATCGTTAATGCCCTACCACGTGAATATAAAGTTCCGTTCTCCATGCACGTCTCGGGTTTTAAATATCGTGAAATAGCAGAAAGACTAGGTCTCCCGCTGGGAACTGTAAAGAGCCGCATCTTCTTCACCCGTCAAAAACTACAACACGAATTAAAAGATTTTGTTTAAGACAAATAGAAGTAATTAGTTATTTTCATTAATATAGTGTAGATTTTTAGTTGTGTCAAAGGAAAAGGCAGGCAAGATTCATTTCGGCCTGCCTTCTTTTTTTAGACTGAACAACTCTCTTTTCTATCTGAAATGATTCACCCCCCCTTATAGCTTGCTCTTACAAAGAGCCATTTTCTCTTCGTCGAATATCCTCCTCAGAGCACTACATCTCCCGTCAACAAAGCTTTTTAAAACATCATTCATTATCAAACAAATAAGGTTTCAACAAGGTGTTGAAAACTTCTCATAATATTTTAGCTAAAAGATTGTGGGGAATTGTGGGGAAATGTGTATTTTTACCGTCGTTTATATAATAAGGTGAGAAATGATTCAATTTTTAGGCAATATTGAGGCAAAGGCAGATGCGAAAGGAAGAGTTTTCATCCCTGCCGGTTTCAGAAAACAGCTACAAGCTGCTTCTGAAGAAAAGCTTGTATTGCGCAAAGATGTATTTCAAGACTGCCTAGTACTCTACCCTGAAAGCGTCTGGTTCAAAACGCAGAATCAACTCCGCCGAAGACTAAGCAAATGGAATGCTAAACACCAAGACGTTTTCCGGCAATTCGTCAGTGACGCAGAAATCATGATTCCCGATGGAAACGGACGCATTCTGTTACCTAAACGTTACTTACAGATGGCAAATATACAAAGTGAGGTGCGCTTCATCGGAGTAGATAACACCATTGAAATCTGGGCAAAGGAACGCGCTGAACAACCATTTATGAAACCAGAGGAGTTCAGCGAAGCATTACAGGACATATTAGGTGATGCCTCTTGGGAAGACGAAGAAGATGACAAAATGATGAATGACTAAAGATGAAAGAAGAACAAATATATCATATTCCGGTATTGCTGATGCCGAGCGTAGACGGGATGAACATCTGTCCCCATGGAACGTATGTGGACGTAACCTTTGGTGGTGGCGGGCATTCAAAAGAAATACTCTCCCGCCTAGAAGATGGAGGACGCTTATTAGGATTCGATCAAGACGAAGATGCGGAACGCAACATTGTCAATGATTCGCATTTCGTATTCGTACGTAGCAATTTCCGCTACCTACATAATTTCTTGCGTTACCACGATATTGAGCAAGTAGATGCCATACTTGCCGATCTTGGCGTATCTTCTCATCACTTTGACGACAGCGAACGAGGATTTTCTTTCCGCTTCGACGGATCCCTGGATATGCGCATGAACAAACGTGCCGGCCTAACGGCTGCTGATATAGTAAACACTTACGAGGAAGGGCGTCTGGCAGACATTTTCTACCTATACGGTGAATTAAAGAACAGTCGTAAGTTAGCCTCTGTGATTGTAAAGACACGCAGCATTCAAAAAATCACCACTATCGGTGAATTTCTGGATATCATCAAACCACTTTTTGGTCGTGAGCGTGAAAAGAAAGAGTTGGCTAAAGTATTCCAAGCCTTGCGAATCGAAGTCAACCAGGAAATGGAAGCATTAAAAGAAATGCTCTACGCTGCTACAGCGGCTCTGAAACCGGGCGGACGCTTGGTTGTAATTACTTATCACTCCTTAGAAGACCGTATTGTGAAGAATGTCATGAAGACGGGAAATATAGAAGGTAAAATAGAAAAGGACTTTTATGGGAATGTACAAACGCCTTTCCGATTGGTGAATAATAAAGTCATTGTTCCAGATGAAGCTGAGATAGAACGTAACCCACGTTCACGGAGCGCCAAACTGAGAATAGCAGAGAAAGTGGAGGAAAAATAGAATGGAAGAGAAGAAAAACGAAAAGACCAAAAAACGCACTTCATTGAAAAACATCATCGGTGGTGATATTTTGGCCACAGATTTTTTCCGTCGGCAGACTAAACTGATGGTTCTTATCATGGTATTAATTCTGTTCTATATTCACAACCGTTATGCCTGCCAGCAACAAATGATAGAAATAGACAGACTTAAAAAAGAGTTGATAGATATCAAATACGATGCCTTAACACGCAGTTCGGAGTTGATGGAGCGAAGTCGTCAATCGCGTATTGAAGAATACATCGCAACCAAAGAGAGTGACTTGCAGACATCGACTAATCCGCCGTATCTGATAAAAAACAAAAAATAAGAAAAGGCTGACAAAAGGAACCGGTAGCATCTGAAGAGCACTTCTTCCGAAAGAGAACAAAAAAATAAATCGCAAATCGTCAAATCGTAAATAACATTGTGGCTGTAAATAAGAAAAACATAATGACTCGTTACTTCTTCGTTATCCTGCTAATGGGACTGATGGGGATAGCCATTGTCGTAAAGGGTGCAATGATTATGTTTGCCGAACGACAATACTGGCAGGATGTAGCGGATCGTTTCGTAAAAGAGAATGTAGCCGTAAAGCCCAATCGTGGTAATATTCTTTCTTCAGATGGCAAACTGATGGCGAGTTCCCTACCAGAATATCGTATCTACATGGATTTCAAAGCTGGCGGAGAAAAGAAAGATACCATGCTTATGAATCATTTGGGAGAAATCAGCGAAGGTCTGCATCAGATATTCCCAGATCGAAGTGCTGCAGAGTTCAAGAAACATCTATTAAACGGACGGAAGAAAGGGAGTCGCAACTTCCTAATTTACCCAAAACGCATTTCCTACATTCAATATAAAGAAGCCAAACGTCTGCCCGTCTTCAATCTGAACAAGTACAGTGGTGGATTCCACGAACAAGTATACAATCAGCGTAAAAAGCCATTTGGTTCTCTGGCGGCTCAAACTTTAGGACGCCTTTATGCGGATACCGCTCTAGGAGCGCGTAACGGAATTGAATTAGCATTCGATACTTTGCTGAAGGGACGTGACGGCATCACCCATCGTCAAAAGGTGATGAATAAATACCTAAACATTGTCGATCTTCCTCCGGTAGATGGTTGTGACATTATTTCCACAATTGACGTCGGCATGCAGGATATCTGTGAAAAAGCATTAGTGGACAAACTGAAAGAAATCAATGCCAGCGTAGGTGTTGCTGTATTGATGGAAGTAGCCACAGGAGAAGTGAAAGCCATTGTCAATATGATGAAGGCGAATGATGGCAACTATTACGAAATGAACAGTAATGCCATCAGCGACATGATGGAGCCGGGTTCCACCTTCAAAACTGCTTCAATTATGGTAGCCTTGGAAGACGGGAAGATCACTCCGGATACAGAAGTAGATACAGGCAACGGTGTCATGAATATGTACGGCAGTAAAATGAGAGACCATAACTGGCATCGTGGCGGTTACGGAAAAATCAATGTAACACGCATCCTGGAGGTATCTTCCAACGTGGGGGTTTCTCACCTCATAGATAAGCATTATAAAAATGATCCACAAAAGTTTGTGGACGGACTGAAACGTATGGGCATCGATCAACCTCTTAAGCTGCAGATAGCTGGAGAAGGGAAACCCAATATCAAAGGTCCCAAAGAGCGTTACTTTTCCAAAACGACTCTGCCATGGATGAGTATTGGTTACGAATCCCAAGTACCGCCCATGAATATTCTGACTTTCTACAATGCTATTGCAAACAATGGAGTCATGATACGTCCGAAGTTCGTCAAAGCTGCAGTGAAAGACGGTGAACTTATTAAAGATTTTCCGACAGAGGTCATCATACCTAAGATATGCTCGGATCATACATTGATACAAATTCGTGAGATCTTAGAGAAGGTAGTTTCTCAGGGTCTGGCAAAACCTGCCGGAAGCAAACAGTTCTCAGTATCAGGTAAGACGGGTACAGCACAGGTATCACAAGGGGCTGCCGGCTACAAATCAGGACGCGTGAATTACCTGGTTAGTTTTTGTGGTTACTTCCCTTCTGAAGCACCCAAATACAGCTGCATCGTTTCCATACAGAAACCGGGTCTTCCCGCCTCCGGTGGTTTGATGGCTGGTAGTGTATTCGGCAAGATTGCAGAGAGAGTATATGCTAAGAATTTGAGTTTTGACATGCGTAATGCCATAGACAGCACCACCAATGTGATCCCAGCTGTTAAAGCTGGAGAAATGAATGAAACCCTTTATGTGTTGAATGAATTGAGTGTTCCGGTCCAAAAGCAGTTTACGGGACAAAAGAAGGCACCCATGTGGGGGCATACTCAAGCCGCTCCGTCAGCTGTAATCCTGCAAGGACAAGAGACCTCTTCAAATACAGTACCCAGCGTGATAGGTATGGGAGCTAAAGATGCCGTATATCTATTGGAAAGTAAAGGATTACGAGTACGAATAAACGGTGTAGGAAAAGTGAAGAGTCAATCAATGGCAGGCGGAAGTCGGATTGTTAAGGGACAGAGCATAGCCTTGACCTTATATTAATAGGATAAAGGAATATACATTATATATAATAAGGTATGAAACTAAATGATTTATTAAAAACAATACAACCGGTACGGATAGCCGGAGGTACAAACATAGAGATTACAGGAATCAATATAGACTCTCGTTGGGTTGAAGCCGGACATTTGTTCATGGCTATGCGCGGAACACAAACGGATGGTCATGCTTATATCGCTACAAGCATTGAAAAAGGCGCCGTTGCCATACTTTGCGAAGAATTGCCTGAAGAGCTTCATACCTCCATCACCTATATTCAGGTAAAAGATAGCGAAGAAACGGTTGGCAAAATAGCCACAGCCTATTATGGGGATCCCACTGCAAAGTTAGAGTTGGTAGGAATCACTGGGACCAATGGGAAAACAACCATCGCTACCTTGCTGTATGATACATTCCGCTACTTCGGTTATAAAGTTGGTTTGATTTCCACTGTATGCAATTACATTGATGATCAGCCCATACCAACCGAACATACCACTCCCGATCCAATAACACTAAACCGACTGCTGGAAGAAATGGCAAATGCCGGATGTAAATACGTCTTTATGGAAGTCAGTTCTCATTCCATCGCACAAAAACGTATCAGCGGCTTGAAGTTTGCCGGCGGCATCTTCACCAATCTAACACGCGATCATCTGGATTATCACAAGACCGTTGAGAATTATCTCAAAGCAAAAAAGAAATTCTTTGATGATATGCCCAAAAATGCATTTACGCTTACGAACTTGGATGACAAGAACGGATTGGTAATGACACAAAACACACGTTCTAAAGTATATACTTATTCTTTGCGTAGCCTCAGCGACTTCAAAGGCAAGGTGCTGGAATCTCACTTCGAAGGTATGCTGCTTGACTTCAACAACCATGAGCTGGTAGTACGTTTCATTGGTAAGTTCAATGCAAGCAATCTACTGGCCGTATTCGGCGCTGCTGTCTTGTTAGGCAAAAAAGAAGAAGAGGTGCTCGTGGCACTCAGTACCCTTCATCCGGTAACCGGGCGCTTCGATGCCATTCGTTCTCCGAAAGGCTTCACCGCTATAGTGGATTATGCACATACTCCGGATGCATTGGTTAATGTATTAAATGCCATTCATGGAATACTTGAAGGTAAAGGAAAAATCATCACTATTGTGGGTGCCGGAGGTAATCGTGACAAAGGAAAACGTCCCATCATGGCCAAAGAATCGGCTCGTCTAAGTGATCGTGTCATCATCACTTCAGACAATCCTCGTTTTGAAGAACCGCAGGACATAATCAACGACATGTTGGCAGGTCTCGATAAAGACGATATGCAGAAAACAATCAGTATTGCTGACAGACGAGATGCTATCAAGACAGCTTGCATGCTTGCACAGCCGGGTGATGTCATTCTTGTTGCCGGCAAAGGACATGAGAATTATCAAGAAATTAAAGGCATCAAACATCATTTCGACGATAAAGAAGAGTTAAAAGCAGTAATGTCTTAATACGATAAGTGGTAAGGTTAAAAATAGAAAGTTATGTTATATTACTTGTTTCAATGGTTAGACAAATATGATTTCCCGGGTGCGGGAATGTTCGGCTATACATCCTTCCGTGCATTGATGGCTATCATCCTATCATTGCTCATATCCAGTATTTGGGGTGATAAATTCATCAATCTACTGAAACGGAAACAGATTACCGAAACTCAACGTGATGCTAGCATCGATCCGTTTGGGGTAAACAAAGTCGGCGTGCCCAGCATGGGGGGCGTCATTATTATATTTGCCATCCTAATTCCTTGTTTATTATTGGGTAAATTGAATAATATCTATATGGTTTTGATGCTCATCACAACCGTTTGGTTAGGATCACTGGGATTTGCAGACGATTATATCAAGATCTTCAAAAAAGATAAAGAAGGTTTGCACGGCAAATTCAAGATCATTGGTCAGGTGGGTTTAGGTCTTATTGTAGGACTTACTCTCTATCTCAGTCCGCAAGTTGTGATTCGCGAAAACATAGAGTTGCAAAAACCGGATGGACAAATAGAAGTGGTACATGCCGCCAAGGAGATCAAAGCCACTCAAACCACCATACCTTTTTTCAAAAGTAACAACTTCGATTATTCCGATCTGGTAGGTTTCATGGGTGAACATGCACAAACTATCGGATGGGTCTTATTTGTAATTATTACCATCTTTGTGGTGACTGCCGTTTCGAATGGTGCCAACCTCAATGACGGGATGGACGGTATGGCTGCTGGAAACTCCGCTATTATCGGTTTGACTCTGGGAATACTTGCTTATGTATCCAGCCACATTGAATATGCAGGCTATTTGAACATCATGTATATTCCCGGTTCCGAGGAACTGGTTATCTTTATTTGTGCCTTTATCGGTAGTCTCATTGGTTTCTTATGGTACAATGCTTATCCGGCACAAGTTTTCATGGGTGACACAGGAAGTTTAACCATCGGAGGTATCATTGCCGTGTATGCCATTATCATTCACAAAGAGTTATTAATTCCTATCCTTTGCGGTATATTCCTAGTAGAAAATTTGTCAGTCCTGCTGCAACGTTTCTATTACAAGGCGGGTAAACGGAAAGGAGTGAAACAACGACTGTTCAAACGAGCACCTATACACGATCACTTCCGCACCGGCATGAATCTGGTAGAACCTGGTTGCAAGGTAGTGTTCACTCAGCCAACGCAGCTGTTTCATGAATCAAAGATTACCATCCGTTTTTGGATTGTAACCATCGTATTGGCAGCAATAACGATTATAACATTAAAGATAAGATAACAAGGGTCAGATAAAAATAAAGGAGGAAAAATAAGGCATATACCTCAGACTTCCTCCGTCAAAATTAGAAACATGAGTAGAATTGTAGTATTAGGAGCTGGCGAAAGCGGTGCAGGTGCTGCCGTACTTGCCAAAGTGAAAGGTTTTGACACGTTCGTCTCCGACATGTCTGCCATTAAAGACAAATACAAAGAACTGCTGAACAAGTATGACATTGCTTGGGAAGAGGAACATCACACAGAGGAGCTTATATTAAATGCTGATGAAGTGGTGAAAAGTCCCGGTATTCCTAACGATACCCCACTTATTCTGAAACTGAAAGAAAAAGGCACCCCCATTATCTCTGAGATTGAGTTTGCAGGACGCTATACAAATGCAAAAATGATTTGTATCACCGGTTCAAATGGTAAGACCACTACTACCTCACTCATCTACCATATATTCAAGAGCGCAGGATTAAAAGTAGGATTGGCGGGTAACATTGGCAACAGCCTCGCTTTACAGGTTGCTACCGAGGAGCACGAGTACTACATTATCGAACTAAGTTCTTTCCAATTGGACAACATGTATAACTTCCGTGCTAACATTGCCGTATTGATGAATATCACCCCAGACCATCTAGACCGCTACGATCATTGCATGCAAAAGTATGTAGATGCCAAGTTTCGCATTACCCAAAATCAAACGCCAGAAGATGCCTTTGTTTACTGGAATGACGACCCCATCATCAAAAACGAGCTTGCCAAACATGGTTTAAAAGCTCACTTATACCCTTTTGCAGCCATGAAAGAAGAAGGTGCCATTGCATACGTGGAAGATGGTGAAGTCGAGATCAATGAACCTATTGCCTTTAATATGGAACAGGAGGAACTGGCATTGCACGGTACACACAACCTATACAATTCATTGGCTGCCGGTATTTCAGCAAATGTAGCCGGTATTCGAAAAGAATACATTCGCAAAGCTTTGTCTGACTTTGAAGGGGTGGAGCATCGTTTGGAAAAAGTAGCTACGGTTCGTGGCATACAATTTATCAACGATTCCAAAGCAACCAACGTAAACTCTTGTTGGTATGCTCTACAGAGTATGACCACCAAGACGGTGCTTATCCTCGGTGGAAAAGACAAAGGGAACGATTATACGGAAATTAAAGATTTAGTGCGCGAAAAGTGTTCCGCTTTGGTTTACTTGGGACTACATAATGAGAAACTACACGACTTCTTTGACCCTATGGGGCTACCCGTAGCCGACGTACAAACCGGCATGAAAGAGGCTGTAGATGCAGCGTTCAAGTTGGCGCAAAAAGGTGAAACTGTATTACTCAGTCCTTGCTGTGCCAGCTTTGACCTCTTCAAAAGCTACGAAGATCGAGGAGATCAGTTCAAGGCGTGTGTGAGGGCACTTTAGTGATTAGCAGTATTCAACAATACAGCCATAACATACAAAGCGGCAACTCTCCACCTTTTATTATTAACTATTAATTTGTGAAGCATTGGATTTATTAAAAAGCATATTCAAAGGAGACAAAGTTATCTGGATTATTTTCCTCTTCCTCTGTCTCATCTCCATAACGGAGGTGTTCAGTGCTGCCAGTACGCTGACTTATAAAAGTGGTGACCACTGGGGACCGATTACACAGCACAGCATCCTTCTGATGGTAGGCGCCGTTATCGTAGTATTGGTACACAACATTCCTTATAAATGGTTTCAAGTGTTCCCCGTATTCTTGTTGCCTCTCTCCATCGGACTCCTTACTTTTGTCATGCTGATGGGTTTCATCACTGGCGACCGTGTCAATGGAGCTGCACGCTGGATGACGTTTATGGGCATCCAATTCCAACCCTCAGAGATCGCAAAAATGGCCGTCGTAATTGTTACCGCCTTTATCCTTTCGAAAGGACAGAATGAAGACGGAGCCAACCCAAAAGCATTCAAACGCATCATGATTATCACCTGCTTAATCTGCGGATTAATCTTGCCAGAGAACTATTCAACGGGAATGCTCCTTTTTGGAACAGTTTATCTAATGATGTTCATTGGACGAATTTCTGCCAAAAAGCTATTCATATTGGGAGGAAGCATCTTCGCGTTTGTCATGGTATTTATCACCTTCCTGCTGGCAACACCGAACGATACACTTGAGAAGATTCCGATGGGGCACCGCTTCACCACCGTAAAATCCCGTATTGCAGATTTTACCAACCAGCAAGAAGTGCCTGCCGCCAAATTCGATATAGACGGAGATGGACAAGTGGCACATGCCCGCATCGCTGTTGCTACTAGTAATGTAATAGGCAAAGGGCCGGGTAACTCAGTACAACGCGACTTTTTGAGCCAAGCCTTTTCCGACTTTATCTATGCCATTATTATTGAAGAGTTGGGATTGGTAGGCGGAATTTTCGTCGTATTCCTTTACGTTTGTTTACTGGTACGCGTAGGACGCATCGCCAAAAAGTGCAACCGTACCTTTCCGGCCTTCCTCATTATAGGAATAGCCTTGCTACTTGTCACTCAAGCCCTATTCAATATGATGGTAGCCGTTGGGTTAGCCCCTGTAACGGGACAACCACTGCCACTTATCAGTAAAGGAGGAACTTCCACCTTTATCAATTGTGCCTACATTGGTATGATACTAAGCGTCAGTCGCTATACTGCGAAGCTCGAAGAACAGCGAATAAACGAGGTCCAAGCTCCGGCATTGATAGACGCAAGCAATACGGAAAGTACTGCGCCAACTGCCAACAGTGAGGCACAGACAGCTGTCGAACCCACGGCAAAAGTATTGAACAATGATACTGAGTTTGAATAAAACCTAAGTAGAAAAATAAAAAACATAGAAATAGATGAATCAAACACCACGCATCATCATCAGCGGAGGAGGTACCGGAGGACATATTTTCCCGGCAGTCTCCATTGCCAACGCCCTAAAGGAATTGTGTCCCGATGCCAAAATTCTTTTCGTCGGTGCCGAAGGAAGAATGGAAATGCAGCGTGTACCCGATGCCGGTTATGACATTATCGGTTTACCCGTAGCCGGATTCGACCGCAAACATTTATGGAAAAACTTTGCCGTACTCATAAAACTCGTACGTAGTCAGTGGAAAGCACGCACCATCCTGAAAGAATTCCGCCCACAGGTTGCGGTAGGTGTAGGTGGCTATGCCAGTGGCCCTACTTTGAAAACAGCAGGAATGATGGGAATTCCGACACTGATACAAGAGCAAAATTCCTACGCAGGAGTGACGAATAAACTACTGGCTCAAAAAGCTCACAAGATTTGTGTAGCCTATGAAGACATGGAAAAGTTCTTCCCTGCAGAAAAGATTATCATGACCGGCAATCCGGTACGCCAGAATTTACTCGGACATTCCATCTCTCATGAGGAAGCTATCGGCTACTTTGGTTTAGATCCGGCCAAGAAGACTATTCTCATCTTAGGTGGCAGTCTCGGAGCACGTACCATCAATCAGACGCTCATTGCCGGATTGGAAACGATCCGTACCCATCCGGATGTACAATTCATCTGGCAAACGGGGAAGATTTATATCGATTCAATCAGAGAAGCCATTACTACGGCCACAGGAGAACCTGTGAGGCATCCACATATCAAAGATATTCCCAACCTCTATGTAACAGACTTTATCAAAGACATGGCTCACGCTTATGAGGCAGCTGATCTGGTCATCTCACGGGCTGGAGCAGGCTCCATCTCGGAGTTTTGTTTGTTACATAAACCAGTGATTTTAGTACCTTCGCCCAATGTTGCGGAAGATCACCAAACCAAGAATGCGCTAGCCTTAGTAAACAAAGATGCCGCCATCTATGTAAAAGACGTAGAAGCCAAAGAAAAGTTATTGCCGGTTGCCCTCGAAACCATCGCAGATGCCGGGCAACTGAAAAGCTTGAGTGAACATATCGCCAAATTGGCATTGCCCGACTCAGCAGCCATGATTGCTAAAGAAGTATTGAAATTGATAAAAGGATAAACATAGAATGAAAGACTTAGAATCCATCAAATCCGTTTATTTTGTCGGCGCCGGTGGCATCGGTATGAGTGCCCTGATACGTTATTTCCTCTCTAAAGGAAAAATGGTAGCAGGCTACGACCGCACCCCCAGCGAGTTGACCGAACGCTTAATGACGGAAGGTGCACAGATACATTACGAAGAAAATATCCACCTCATCCCGGAATCTTGCAAGGAACAAGCCACTACTTTGGTGGTCTATACCCCTGCCGTTCCTCAAGATCATGCCGAGCTGACCTATTTCCGCGAAAACGGTTTTGAAATTCATAAACGTTCCCAAGTATTGGGCATCATCACCCATAGTAGCAAAGGTTTGTGCGTTGCCGGCACACACGGCAAAACCACTACCAGCACTATCGCTGCACACTTGATGCATCAATCCCATGTAGGATGCACTGCTTTCCTTGGAGGCATCTCCAAAAACTACGGAACCAACTTGTTGCTTTCTCAAGACAGTCCTTACACGGTGATTGAGGCCGATGAATTCGATCGTTCTTTCCATTGGCTCTCCCCTTGGATGAGTGTTATCACATCCACCGATCCCGATCATCTGGATATCTATGGTACCAAAGAAGCTTATCTCGAAAGCTTCCGTCACTACACCACCTTGATACAGCCGGGCGGTGCACTCATTATACACAAAGGATTAGAAATGCAATCCGACGTACAACCGGGTGTAACTACCTATACCTACTCACGCAACGAGGGTGATTTTCATGCCGAAAATATTCGCATCGGCAATGGAGAAATTTATATTGATTTTGTAGCCCCGGATACTCGCATTCACAACATCCAGTTAGGTGTGCCCGTCAGCATCAACATCGAGAATGGGGTAGCAGCCATGGCACTTGCCCACCTCAGTGGCGCAACAGATGAGGAGATAAAACAAGCCATGGCCAGTTTTCGTGGCGTAGACCGTCGTTTCGACTTCAAATTGAAGACCGATCAGTTGGTATTTCTGAGTGATTATGCGCATCATCCTGCTGAAATAGCCCAAAGTATCAAGTCTATTCGTGAGTTATATCAAGACAAGAAGATTACTACCATCTTCCAGCCTCACTTATACACTCGCACACGCGACTTCTACCAAGATTTTGCCGACAGTCTCTCGCTGGCTGACGAAGTTGTTCTTACGGAAATTTATCCGGCACGTGAACAACCCATACCGGGTGTAACCAGTAAGCTGATTTTTGACAATCTCCGCCCGGACATCGAGAAGTGTATTTGTAAGAAGGAAGATATTTTGAATCTACTTTCTCACAAACAAATTGAAGTGCTGATTGTGTTAGGAGCCGGTGATTTGGATAATTACGTGCCTCCAATCACTCAGTTGCTTGAACAGCGCTGCAATCGTAAATAGTCAAATAGTACAAAATATATGCTAAAAAGGATTCTACTCTTAATCGTCTTATTGCTCATCATAGCCTATCTGGCAGTGGCAATCACGGCTTTCAACCGAAAGCCTGCCGCTCAGGTGTGCCATGACATCGAGTTGGTCATCAAAGACACAGTCTATGCCGGTTTCATTACGAAGAAGGAAGTAGCAACCTTGCTGGATAAAAAAGAGATCAGTCCTGTAGGAAAGAATCTAGACCGCATCCGCACCAAGACATTGGAACGAGAACTTGCCAAGCATCCGCTCATTGACCGGGTGGAATGCTACAAGACTCCCAGTGGCAAACTTTGTGTCGAAGTCACCCAACGCATTCCCATTCTGCGGATCATGAGCGCCAATGGAGAAAATTACTATCTGGATAATAAAGGTACCGTCATGCCACCCGATGCAAAATGCGTTGCACATCTTGCCATCGTGACCGGAAATGTAGAAAAGTCGTTTGCCATGAGGGATTTATATAAGTTTGGTGTATTTTTGCAAAAGAATTCGTTCTGGAATGCACAAGTCGAACAGATTCACGTCTTACCCGGTAAAAAAGTGGAGTTAGTGCCACGAGTCGGTGACCATCTTATCTACCTCGGTAAACTGGAGGGTTTCGAAAAGAAGCTCGACCGGTTGAAAATGTTCTATGAGAGAGGTCTAAGCCAGGTTGGCTGGAATAAATATTCCCGCATCAGCGTTGAATTTAGCAATCAAATCATCTGCACGAGAAGAGAGTGATGATTAAATGATCAGGGTTTTACAGTTTTACGATTTTAGAATCTTTATCATTCATCGTATAACTAGTTCTCTCCCACAAGCAGCCTAGTAAATAATAAATAGTCAAATAGTAAATAAATTAAATATGGCAACAACAGATTTTATCGCCGCTATTGAGTTGAGTTCTTCCAAAATTTCCGGCATCGCAGGAAAGAAGAACAGTGACGGGAGCATGCAAGTGTTGGCTTATGCACGGGAAGAAGCATCCGCGTTTATACACAAAGGTGCCATTTACAATATTGATAAGACAGCTCAGGCATTGACCTCCATCATCAATAAACTAGAAGGTCAACTGAACAACTCCATTGCCAAAGTATATGTAGGCATCGGTGGACAATCATTGCGCACAGTCAAAAATGCGGTAAACCGCATACTGGAAGAAGAAGGCATCATCACGCAGGAACTCATAGACTCTATCTGCGATGAAAATCTTGAAATTCCCTTGGCAGACATGAGTGTGCTCGATGTCGCCCCGCAAGAATATAAAATAGACAACGCTTTGCAAGCAGATCCCGTTGGTGTAGCAGGCAAGCACATCACCGGACACTTCCTAAATATCATTGCACGTGCTTCCTTGAAAAAGAATTTGGAACATAGTTTCGAACAAGCCAAAGTAGAAATAGCCGACTTGTTCATCGCTCCGACAGTGCTGGCGCATGCCGTACTGAGTGAAAATGAGTTGCGCTCGGGCTGTGCCCTTGTCGACTTGGGTGCCGACACCACCACTATTACCATTTACAAGAACAATATTCTTCGTTATCTCAGCGTATTACCATTAGGCGGAAGCACCATTACCCGCGATATCACCTCTCTGCAGATGGAAGAAGAAGATGCCGAAAAGCTGAAACTGCAATATGGCAATGCCCTTTACGAAGAAGAGGAAGATACAGACACACCCGCCGTATGCAATTTGGAGGATGGACGCACCATCGAATTGTCTGTACTGAACAATATCATTGAAGCACGTATTGAAGAAATTCTTGCTAATGTCTGGAATCAGTTGCAACTCTCGGGATACGAAGACAAACTTTTTTCCGGCATTGTATTCACCGGTGGAGGTTCCAACTTAAAGAATATCGAAGAGGCGTTCCGCAAACTCAGCAAAGTGGATAAAATTAAAACGGTGAAGTTTGTCCATAACGCTGTTCACGGCCATACCGATAACCTGAAAAAAGATGGGATGAACAATACACTGCTTGGCTTGCTTTCTACCGGAAATGAAAACTGTTGCTTGCAGGAAACCATCAAGTCGCCACAACAACCTGCTGCCGTGACCAAACCTGGAGACATATTCGAACACGATGCAGTCTTATTAGAACAAGAACCAGTTGCCCGTGCTGCCAAAGCTCAGCGTGAGAAGGAAGAAAGAGAACGTAGAGATCGTGAACGTAAAGAGAAAGAGAACCGTGAAAGAGAAGAAAAGAAACGGCAAAAGAAAGAAGGCCCAAACTGGTTTGGAAAAACCATAGAGAGATTTACCAAAGAAATATTCTCCGATGAGGAATAAAAGAATCTCCATCGCAAATTCTAAATAGTAAATTGTAAAATCGTAGATATATGGATGATATAGTACAATTCGATTTCCCAACAGATTCTCCGAAGATTATCAAAGTCATCGGTGTGGGTGGAGGCGGCGGTAATGCCGTGAACCATATGTACCAAGAAGGCATACATGACGTAGCTTTCGTTGTTTGCAATACCGACCGCAAAGCATTGGAAGAATCGCCAGTGCCGGTAAAACTTCAACTAGGGCACGAAGGCTTGGGAGCCGGCAACCGCCCCAAGAAAGCCAAAGAAGCCACCGAAGAAAGCATTAGCGAAGTGCAGGATATGCTGAATGATGGCACCAAGATGGTGTTTATCACTGCCGGCATGGGTGGTGGTACGGGTACGGGCGCTGCCCCGACTATTGCCCGCATAGCCAAGGATCTGGACATACTGACTGTCGGTATTGTCACCATCCCTTTTCGTTGGGAAGGAGACAAAAAGATTGACCAGGCACTAGACGGCGTAGAAGAGATCAGCAAGCATGTAGATGCGTTGCTCGTCATCAATAACGAAAAACTGGGTGAGATTTATCCGGATCTTTCCGTCACCAGTGCATTTGCCAAAGCAAACGACACCTTATTAATAGCCGCCAAGAGCATTGCCGAAATCATCACCATGCGAGGCATCATTAATCTCGACTTCAACGATGTAAAAACCGTAATGAAAGATGGAGGCGTAGCAATCATGAGTACCGGACACGGTGAAGGCGAGAGCCGTGTCAGCGAAGCTATCAGAAATGCACAGCACTCACCTCTACTCAACAACAACGATATATTTAATTCCAAGAAGGTATTGCTCAACATCTCCTATAGCCCCGACCATGAACTGATGATGAGCGAGATGGACGAAGTGAAGGAGTTTATGAATCGCTTTAACCGTGATTTCGAAACCAAATTCGGTATGGCAGAAGACGAGGCACTGGAGCAAAGGGTCAAAATTACCTTACTCGCCACCGGCTTTGGCATCCAAGACATCCACATGAAGGAGATGGACGCACGTATTGCTATGCAGGCCGCCGAAGACCAAATACGCATTGCCGAGATTGAAGAAGAAGAAGAACAAAAGCGTAACCGCCGCGAAGTATATTACGGTAAAGATGCCAATGTGAAATACCAACGCAGCCGTCGTCGCCATATCTACATTTTCAATCCCGAAGATTTGGATAATCCCGACATCATCAGTATGGTAGAGAATACCCCTACCTACTCTCGCGACAAGGGCACCCTGAACCATATTAAGAATAAAGCCGAACAAGAAAGCATGCTTGCTACTGAAGATGCTCAGAGCAATGAAGTAGACGAAGGAGGAGTCATCACTTTTTAAAAGAAAAATGAGGATGAATCATTCAAAAAGTTCGACCGAGAACACTAAAGTGTAACTCATAAAAAACAAAAACAAGATGGATTTATTTGAAAAAGTCAGCGAAGACATTAAAACCGCAATGAAAGCCAAAGATAAAGTAGCTCTTGATACTTTGAGAAATATAAAGAAAGTGTTTTTGGAAGCCAAGACTGCTCCGGGAGCCAACGACCTACTGAGCGATGCCGATGCACTGAAAATCGTTCAAAAGCTAACCAAACAAGGTAAAGATGCTGCCGAAATCTATATACAGCAAGGACGCCAAGACCTGGCTGACACAGAATTGGCACAAGTAAAGATCATGGAAGCTTACCTTCCCAAGCAGATGACTCCGGAGGAACTAGAAGCTGCTTTGAAAGAAATTATTGCCGAAACAGGTGCCTCCGGCGCCAAAGACATGGGAAAAGTAATGGGCGTAGCTAGCAAAAAACTGGCAGGACTCGCCGAAGGACGTGCTATCTCAACGAAAGTCAAAGAGCTGTTAGGATAAGCAACAACTCTTCTTCTCTACAACCTACCGTCATGCTCGTACGCTAAGCTTCTTCGGAAGCTACGACCGAGCAAGACGGTAGGTTTCTTTTTACCCTCTAATGCCATGCGGTCTTCTATACAAAAGAACAGCGTGTTTTTTCATCTAATGAAACAGTCTGTTTC
>CALYZE010000045.1 GCA_945607605.1 uncultured Bacteroides sp. | reverse complement strand
TGGGACGTGAGTGGGATGAAGTAGTGGTGAACGAAACCTTTGCTGAACGGATGCATTGGACTGATAATATAGTAGGACGCACGATTCCTATCTTTCGAAATGCCACGTTGTTGTCGGCTATTACCATGTTCTTCGTGATGCTGATGGGATTGATTGGTTATACTACCGATGAGGTGCGCCGTCGCAGTAAGGAGATAGCGATTCGTAAGGTGAATGGAGCAGAGGCTTCTATGATACTCCGCCTATTGTTGCGCGATATATTCTATGTAGCAGCTCCGGCGGTACTGATTGGTGTCTTGGTGGCATGGTACGTCAACAACATCTGGATGGAACAGTTCTCGGAACACATACCGCTTGGATGGATTGTGTATATATGGATTTGGATAGCCAATCTGGCAATAATAATTGGCTGTGTGCTTTGGAAGTCATGGCGAACGGCGAATGAAAATCCTGTGATCAGCATTAAGAGTGAATAATGCCTTCGAATGTTGGATTCGAGAGCCTATAAATTTGTAATCCTAACAACTTCTCAAAATAAATAATTGAATAAACTAAAACTCATAAATAAGATCTGTATGATTGAAATTAACGACATTAGCAAAGTTTTTCGTACTTCAGAAGTAGAAACAGTAGCATTAAATCACGTGAACCTTGATGTGAAAGAGGGTGAATTTGTAGCCATCATGGGACCATCCGGTTGCGGGAAATCTACCTTGTTAAACATCCTTGGTTTGCTCGATAATCCCACGGAAGGAAGTTATAAACTGCTTGATCAGGAAGTGGCCGATTTAAAGGAAAAAGAACGTACCCGTGTGCGTAAAGGGAAACTGGGTTTTGTATTTCAGAGCTTCAATCTGATAGATGAATTGAATGTCTATGAAAACGTAGAACTTCCCTTAACCTACCTTGGTATAAAAGCGGGAGAACGCAAACGCATGGTTGATGATATACTGAGGCGGATGAACATCGGTCATCGTGCCAAACATTTTCCACAACAACTTTCGGGTGGGCAGCAACAGCGCGTGGCCATTGCCCGTGCGGTAGTCACCAATCCTAAACTGATTCTTGCCGATGAGCCTACTGGTAATCTGGACTCCAAGAACGGGGCCGAAGTAATGAATTTATTGACGGAACTGAATAAAGAAGGCACTACCATTATTATGGTGACGCACTCCCAACACGATGCTTCGTTTGCACATCGTACGGTACATTTGTTTGATGGTAGTGTGGTGGCAAGTGTGATGACATCCAAACAAGGATAAGAAGAGGCTGTGGGTATGAGGCAATTATATTATACAATACAAACTCTGCTGCGTGGACGTGGAGGAAATGTGGTGAAACTGGTTTCATTGACATTGGGACTTTTGGTGGGTGTTTTGCTATTCTCTCAAATAGTCTATGAGCTGAATTATGATACTTTTTATAAGGAACATGAACGGCTTACTATGTTTGGAGCCCGTGAGGTTTCTGCCGAAGGTATAGCCGGACGTTGGGAATACGATACTTATCGCCCGGCTGCTGCGGCAGTGGCAGAATCTTTGCCCGATTTGGTGGAGTGTGCCACTCCCGTCTTCTTTTGGTATCAACCTGATTTATACATTGCCGATAAGAAGTTGGAAGAAACAAAGGTAATCTTTGGAGATTCCCTCTACTTCCGTACCATGGGGATTGAGGTCTTGAGTGGTAATCCTCAGCAATTGACACAGACAGGAAGTGCTTTCATCTCGAAAAATAAAGCACAAGAGTGGTTTGGTACTGAAAGTCCCATAGGAAAGACTTTTAGTATGGATAAGCGTTATGATATCACTGTGCGGGGTGTTTATGAGGATGTGCCGGGAAATATATCTTTTCCCAACAACGTTCTTATCTCTTTGCCTACCATAGAACAATACTACGGGCAGGGTACTTGGAGTAGCAATGATATTTATATGATTTATGTTCGCTTGCGGCATGAGGGCGATTTAGAGAAAGTGAACAGTCGAATCACCGAGGTCGTAGGACGTTATACCAGTGTGAAAGACCGCTATGATGGTGGCAGCATGGAGTGTCAGGTGATTCCGGCCACAGACTACTATTTTAGTAATCCGGACAATGTGCAACGGCTTATTATTCTTGCTGTACTGGGCTTTTCCATCTTCTTTGTTTCCGGTATGAATTATGTATTGGCAGCGATTGCTACAATGGGGAGAAGGGCCAAGATGGTAGGGGTGCACAAGTGTTGTGGTGCGGATACCGGACATATTATGCGTATGTTCCTTTTGGAAACGGGTTTAATGACGATGCTCTCTGTTGTATTCAGTTGGCTGTTGATCCGTCTTTTCAGTGATCCTATAGAAGATATGTTAGGTTTGTCGCAGATAGGAGAACTCTTTACGTGGCAAACGATGTGGGTAGCTGTGTTGACGGTGGTATTGCTTTTCCTGGTGGCAGGTGTGTTGCCGGGACAAATGTTTGCCCGCATTCCTGTGACGCAGGTTTTCCGTCGCTATACGGATGACAAACGTTCTTGGAAACGTGGATTGCTGTTTATACAGTTTTGGGGAGTGGCATTCATTCTGGGGATGTTGAGTACCAGCGTACATCAATACCGCGATTTGATGACGCGTGACATTGGTTTCGATTCTAACCATCTTTGTGTAGGTAAAGCTACGGCAGGTTTTGGACCGTTTGGTTCAGAAGAGTTTGTAAAGAATGCACAGAATGTGGCTGATGCCATAGGTCGTCAGCCCTTTGTGGAAGTTGTGGGAGGTAGCGAACAAGGTTTATTAGAACATTATTCTTCACAACCGGTGGAGGCGGAAGGCGGAAGTAAACGGGAGGTAGTACATTTTCAATACTTTGTCAAGGGATTTCCTGAAGCTGTGGGTCTGCAACTTGTTGAGGGACGTTTGCCGCAACAAGTGGGAGAAGCATTGGTAAGCGAGAACTTGGTAAAGGAACTGAACTGGGGTGACCAAGTGATAGGACGCGAACTTTTATCATCCCAGCGTCTGAATAGAGATGAACGTGCCAAGGTGGTAGGAGTGATACGCGATGTACGTAATATGGGTTTTTTTCAAGACAAAACCAGCGTGGCTTTTATTCTTGATCCGGCTATCAGTGCTACTTTTCATGTACGCCTTAAGGAACCTCAGCACGAAAATTTGCTTCGCCTAAATGACTTTGTGAAGCAAACTTATCCTCAATCCGGTCTTGCTTTCCTTAGTTACGAAGAGGTACGTAGTCATATCAATGCCTCGGTACTTCATTTCCGTAACACGGTATATATGACTTTTGGCTGCATCTTGCTCATTGTGCTGATGGGATTGATTGGTTACATTAGTGATGAAACCCAGCGTCGTTCGAAAGAAATTGCTATTCGCAAAGTGAATGGAGCTGAAGCTTCTTCTATATTGCGTTTGCTTTCTGTGGGTATTTTAAAGGTAGCTGTTGGTGCAATAATTATAGGTGTTGCTTTTGCTGGATATGTTTCAAACATTTGGATGGAGCAATTCTCGGATAGTACGTCGCTTTCTCCCGTTTGGTTTGTATTGTTGGGATTGGCACTATTGGCTCTTATTGTAGGGGTAGTGGTGGTCAAGGCATGGCACATCGCTAATGAAAATCCGGTGAAGAGTATCAAGAGCGAATAAGTCTTTCTAATTCTTCCACTTTTTTATATAAATCCACAATGCGACAGCGGCTGTTAGAAAGGCAAAAAAGTCTGATACCGGCATAGACATCCAGATGCCGTCCAAGTCAAAATAATGCGGGAAAATCAGTAGTCCCGGCAGTAGATATAACAATTGGCGTGTCAGGGAGAGGAAGATACTGATTTTTGCTTTTCCTATGCTTTGAAAGAAATTACTGATCACAATCTGCGCACCCACCAATGGGAAAATGGCAACCGCAATGCGTACGCCTCTGGAAGCGATGCCTATTAATTCATCATCGCTGGTAAAAAGGGCAGATATGGCATTAGGAAACAATTCGCAAATAAGAAATCCGGTACTGGTGATACATACTCCGGCAAGGATGGTTAGGCGTAGGGTTGCTTTGACACGGTCGTGCTTTTGTGCGCCGAAATTGTAACCAACAATGGGTTGCATTCCCATGGTCAGCCCTAATACGATCATGACATAAAGTACCAGCAAACGGTTGATGATGCCGTAAGCACCGATGGCCATATCGCCACCGTACTGTTGCAGACTATTATTTACGATAATGACAATGACGCATGCCGTTACATTCATAAGAAAGGGTGACATACCAATGGAGAGTATGCTGCCAATAATATGCTTTTTCATCTTCCAGAAATCACGATGCAGCCGTATGGTGCTTGTCTTCTGAAGAAAGTGGCTTACCACCCATACCATTCCGATGAATTGTGAAATAACGGTGGCTGTTGCCGCGCCCCGGATTCCCCAGTCAAACTGAAAGATGAAAATAGGAGCCAGAATAAGGTTACAGACCACCGTTACCATAGAGGTAAGCATGGCCTTTTTGGGGTATCCGGTGGCACGCATGATGTTGTTCAAACCAATCATGATGTAAGTGATAGGAGTTCCCAGAAGTATCACTTGCATGAAATCGCGAGCATAGGGTAAGGTTTCATTACTGGCACCGAAGAAACGCAGAATATCATCCAAAAATAGAAACGAGAGGCTACCGAAAACAAATGCATTGACCAAGCAAAACATCAATGTATTGCTCAATACTTCTGTGGCTCCATCCAAGTCTTTCTGTCCCAACCGGATGGATGAAATGGTAGAACCTCCTGCCGATACCATTGTGCAGAAAGCCACCACTAAGTTCATCAACGGAAAGGTAATGGCAAGTCCGGCAATGCCCATAGGCCCTACACCATGACCGATGAAGATGCTGTCGATGATGTTATACAACGAAGTAATTGTCATACCGATAATGGCGGGGATGGAATACTGTAAAAGCAGTTTGTCAATGCGTACAGTTCCTAAAATATGCGGGTCGTTCATTGATATTTATCTATTAATAGGTGCAAAGATAAAGCAAATCAGGTGCAATGCAATCAGGTTTCCTTCAAAATATACAATCGGGATGAGGCTTCTCTTCTATAAAGACTGGAATTATTTGCTTCATTCGATGATTATTCAGACCTTTGTATCCGGTATAGTTAGGATATTAACAGTATAAGGCAAAAGAAAGTTGATGAATACAATGGAAACAAAAGCTGTCCTCTTTGATTTTGACGGGGTAGTAGTAGATACAGAGACGCAGTACAGTCGATTCTGGCATCAGATGGGAAAAGAATATTTGGGAATGGATGACATCGAAGGACGGGTGAAAGGACAGACTTTGACCTATATCTATGATACATTCTTTCCGAACATGGTGAAGGAACAAACTGAAATAACTGAACGTTTGAATCGCTTTGAACAGGAGATGTCGTTTGACTTTATCCCCGGAGTTCTTGACTTTATAGCAGACCTCCACCGTAATCAGGTGAAAACAGCTGTGGTTACCAGTTCTAACGAGGCAAAGATGGCGGCTGTGTATCGTGTTCATCCTGAAATAAAAACTCTTTTTGACCGCATTCTCACAGCTGAGATGTTTACTGCTTCCAAACCTGCACCTGATTGCTTCCTGCTTGGCATGGATGTTTTTGGCACTACTCCCGAAACAACTTATGTCTTTGAAGACTCTTTCAATGGGTTGAAAGCGGGAATGGATTCCGAAGCCATAGTGATTGGCCTGACCACTACAAATTCACGCGAAGACATTGCTCCGCTGTGTCATTATGTATTGGACGATTTCACGGACTTTACTTACGATAAATTAACTCAATTGCAGAAGTAATCGGAAAAAGGATTACCTTTGCGGCGCTAAATAGAAATACAAACTACAATTTGCAAACTACAATTTGCTATTGTGTAACTGTTTTGCACAGCAAATTGTAAATCGTAAATTATCAAATCATACACTCAAATGGCTGGATATATTTCAGATGACAATCGTAAAGTGACTACACATCGCCTTGTTGAAATGAAAGAAAGAGGCGAAAAGATATCAATGTTGACATCCTATGACTACACCATGGCACAAATTGTGGATGGTGCCGGTATGGACGTTATTCTTGTAGGAGACTCAGCTTCTAACGTAATGGCAGGTAATGTCACTACTCTTCCCATTACGCTGGATCAAATGATTTACCATGCTAAGTCTGTTGTACGCGGTGTGAAGCGTGCAATGGTAGTAGTGGATATGCCTTTTGGCTCTTATCAAGGCAACGAAATGGAAGGCTTGGCTTCTGCCATTCGTATCATGAAAGAGAGCCATGCCGATGCTTTGAAACTGGAAGGTGGCGAAGAAATTATCGGTACGGTGAAACGTATTCTCAGTGCAGGTATTCCCATTATGGGACATCTTGGCCTGATGCCTCAATCTATCAATAAATACGGTACATACACGGTTCGTGCCAAAGATGATGTTGAGGCCGAAAAGTTGATACGTGACGCACATTTGTTGGAAGAAGCCGGCTGCTTTGCCTTGGTTTTGGAAAAAATCCCTGCTGCTTTGGCTGCCCGTGTATCCAGTGAGCTGACTATTCCTGTAATCGGTATTGGTGCCGGTGGCGATGTAGATGGTCAGGTATTGGTTATACAGGATATGTTGGGGATGAATAATGGGTTCCGTCCTCGTTTTCTGCGTCGCTATGCCGACCTGCATACGGTGATGACGGATGCTATCAGCCGTTATGTATCGGATGTGAAGAATTTAGACTTCCCTAATGAAAAAGAACAGTACTAACGAGTCGATGTCGCTGAGTATCTGGCGGATCTGCACAGCAAATTTATTGCTGTTTGCATCCGTTTACATGCTGTTTCCTTTATTGCCTTTTTGGATGGGGCAACAGTTGAATATTCCTGTTACACAAACGGGGGGGATGTTCCTTACATTTGCGGCAGCTCTGTTTGTAGTCGGACCGTTTCATGCTTTTCTGGGTGATACCTATAAACGGAAAAAAGTACTTCTCTATTCTCTATTTGTGATGCTGGCTGCTACTTTAGGGTATGCTTTTGTTGATAGTTATCCGAAGCTTTTACTGCTTGCTTTTGTACAAGGTGGCTGTTTTGGATTAGCAACAACGGCAGGTATAACCGTAGCCATTGATATTACCCCTTCGATGCATCGCAGTAGGGGGAATATTCTTTATGCATGGGCTGCTCGTCTGGGCATGTTGGTAGGAGTGGCATCGGGAGTGTGGTTGTATCAGATGTATGGTTTCCAGATGGCGACTTATTTTTCTGTCGCCACAGGCTTGCTCAGTATGTTTTTTGTGTCGCGATCTTATGTGGCATTCCGAGCTCCGATAGGAATGTCATTGCTTAATATCGATCGTTTCTTGCTTCAACGTGCGTGGTTACCGGCTGTCAATTTGATGCTGATAGCTTTTGTGCCGGGCGTATTGTTGCCGCTGATGTTTACGGGTAGTTATTGGTCGCTGCTGGCTTTGGCTCTATTGGCGTTCATTACAGTGCCGTTTACAAGAATGTTTGTGAAACTTTCTCATCACTGCCAACGAGGAACGGCGAATACAACTTGTCATTTGGCCATCGAATCGGGGTTGTTGATCGGGGTCGTTGTAGCATGTCGGACGATGGATGTGGATGTAATTCACCATATAGGGATGGTGGCTGCTGCAGTTTCCGTATTCTTCTTTGTCCTACTGACGTATCCTTATTATAAGAAGAAGCGGGTAAGATAAGGGATAAAAATAATCAATCCTATCATTGCCGCCGCAACAGCGCATACCAGCACTGCTCCGGCGGCAATGTCTTTTACTTGCCCTGCCAAGGGATGTTGTTCGGGAGAGACCAAATCGACCAGTTTTTCGATAGCGGTGTTGAACAGCTCGGCGGCTATCACCACACCGATGCAGAGAAGGATAATCATCCATTCTGTCCGAGTGATACCCAATATGAATCCGGCTGTCACCGTAACCACCGTGGCAATCAGATGGAAGCTCAGGTTCTGCTCTTTTCCTACGCAGCAACGGATGCCTTTCCACGCATAACCGAAACTGCGTAGTTGCTTTTTGAGATCGTATTTCATATTCTATAGGGGTTATAGCTCCTTTACATGGTTAATTTCTTTCCACTTGTTTCACTCCCTTCACTGTTCTCAATTTCTTGACTAGTACTTCCAGACGCCCTGTATCACCTACCATTACGGTCAAGGTTCCGGAGAATAAGCCGTCATGTGAATTAATGCCGATACTTCGTAGGGTGATGCCTGTTTCCTTCGAAATAATGGACGTTATATTCGTTACAATACCAATATCATCGTGTCCTACCACACGCAACGTAATGGGATATTGGGTGCCTTGTGATTTTCCTGCCCAACGCGCTTTCACAATACGGTAGCCGAAGCGTGAATGCAAATCACTGGCATTGGGACAATCGCAACGATGTATCTTGATGCCTCCGGTGACGCTGACAAAGCCGAATACGTCATCTCCATAAATAGGATTACAACAACGTGCCAACTTGAAATCCAAACCTTTCAGATCCTGATCAATCACAAGCACATCTTCTTTGGTATTTGTCTCTTCCGGCAAACTCTGTTGAAGATTGTAACCTTCGGCAGAACGGTAGGTTATTTCATCACGTACATCATTCTCGCGTTTCTTTTGTTCAAGATATTTGTCAATGATGCTGTTCACATCCAGTGTTTCATCGGCAATGGCTTGATAGAAATCTGTTACTACTTTGAAGCCGAGACGCTTGATGAGACGCATCATGGTTGCTTCATCATATTCTATCTTCCGATTCTTGAATTTACGCTCTATGGTTTCTTTGGCAAAAGCATGCTGACGGGCAGCCATTTCTTTCAATGCCTGGCGTATCTTGGTACGAGCTTTGGAGGTAGTCACGATATTCAGCCAGTCCTGTTTGGGATTCTGGGTATTAGAGGTCATAATCTCCACCTGATCACCGCTTTGAAGAATCTGCTTTAGCTGCACGTTCTTACCGTTTACTTTGGCACCAATACATTTGGAGCCTAGTTTGCTATGGATATGAAAGGCAAAATCGAGTACGGTAGATCCTTTGCCCAACTTGAACAAGTCACCTTTAGGAGTAAAAACAAAGATTTCATCTTCGTATAAATCCAACTTGAAGCGATCCATGGCTTCCAGTCCGCTGTCTGAATTCTCCAAGGCCTCACGCACGGAAGTCAACCATTCATCCAGTCCGGTTTCGCCTTTTATACCTTTGTAACGCCAATGAGCAGCCAGTCCACGCTCGGCAATCTCGTCCATGCGTTCGGTACGTATTTGTACCTCCACCCATTTACCTTCAGGCCCCATAACGGTAATGTGTAAGGACTCATAGCCGTTACTTTTAGGAACGGAGAGCCAGTCGCGCAAACGTTTAGGATTGGGTTGGTACATATCCGTAACGATGGAGTAGGCCTGCCAACATTCCAGCTTTTCTTTTTCCAAAGGAGAATCCATTATGACACGTATGGCAAACAAATCGTACACATTTTCAAAAAGACATTTTTGTTTCTTCATCTTCTGGTAGATGGAGTGGATAGACTTGGTACGTCCCTTGATGTGGAACTTCAATCCGGCTTCTTCTAGTTTTTTCTGTACCGGAGCGATGAAAGCTGCGATGTACTTATCACGCGATGTTTTTGTTTCGTTTAGTTTCTCTTTGATATGATAGTAAACCTCTTTCTCGGTATATTTCAGAGAGAGATCTTCCAGTTCGGATTTCAGTTTGTATAAACCCAATTTATGAGCGAGGGGAGCATAAAGGTAGGCTGCTTCGTTGGCTACTTGCTGACGAGCATCCTCATTGACACAGTCTTTGATCTGACGCATGATGTTCACACGCACAGCAATCATGATCAGGATGACGCGCATGTCTTCTGCAAAAGACAGCAACAAGTTGCGGAAGTTTTCAGACTCTATGGCCGGACTTTTGGAGTATAAGTCGCTGACACGTATCAACCCACGAATGATGCCTGCCACATCTTCACCGTAGCTTTGTTGTACTTCTTCGGCTGTGTAAGTGCCGCAACGTACGGAATCGTGCAGCATGAGCCCCAGTATGGAGGCCCGTTTCATTCCGATTTCTTCTGCCACAATAACAGCTGTCTGCATATCCTTGATCACAGGATTCAAGCCAAAAATATCTCGCTGTATGTGGTTGTTCTGTATTGTATTAATAAGATGTGTTTTCAGTTTCTTGAAGTCACCTTTCAAAAGCGTCTCACCGGAAAGCTGTAACAATTTTCGGTAGAGGGAGAAAAGTAATTCTTTCTCCTCGGTTGTGAAAAATTCATCTGTTTCCATAATCGTCCGTATTTTGTGCTTCAAAGGTAAGTTTTTTCTTCTTTTTCATGACAGCAGTTCTGCTTTTTTTTGTATTTTTGGGCATCAATTAATAAAACAGTATATAATGATGACACCGCAAGACAAAGAGTTGCTTGCCAAGAAGGGCATTTCTGAAGCGCAAATCGCTGACCAGTTGAATTGTTTTGAAAAAGGGTTTCCTTATCTGGAATTATTTGCAGCAGCTTCTGTAGAGAAAGGTATATTGGCTCCGGACACCAATAGACAGGAAAAATACCTCAATGCTTGGGAAGCATACACTCAAACGGACAAAACGGTCGTTAAGTTTGTTCCGGCTTCAGGAGCTGCGAGCCGTATGTTTAAGAATTTGTTTGAGTTTCTTGGAGCCGACTATGATACTCCTCAGACTGCTTTTGAAAAGACTTTCTTTGAACAGATTGAAAAGTTTGCTTTCTATGATGATTTGAATGTGGCTTGTCAACGAACTGCTGAGAAAGAAATTCCTGCTTTGATGGCGGATGGCCACTACAAGGCTATAGTAGCTGCACTGCTCGAGGTAGAGGGGCTGAACTATGGTGCCCTTCCTAAAGGCTTGCTGAAATTCCATAGCTATAAAGAAGAAGGCAATCGTACTCCATTGGAAGAACATCTGGTGGAAGGTGCACTCTATGCTGCCAATAAGAATGGCAAGGTAAATGTACACTTTACCGTCTCTCCCGAACACCGTGCTTTATTCAAAGTATTGGTGGATGAAAAAGCGACCGCTTATTCCAAAAAATATGGCGTGGACTATAACATTACTTTCTCCGAGCAAAAATCGAGTACTGATACCATTGCTGCTGATATGGAAAACAATCCGTTCCGCGACAATGGTACATTGCTGTTCCGTCCCGGTGGACATGGCGCATTGATTGAGAACTTGAATGACCTTGATGCAGATGTCATCTTCATCAAGAACATCGATAACGTAGTGCCCGACAAACTGAAAGGAGATACCGTACTATATAAGAAGTTGATTGCCGGTGTGCTGATTGCTTTGCAACAACAAGCTTTTGCCTATCTGCAACTGCTGGACAGCGGTAAATACACCCATGAACAGATTCTTGATGTCCTGCAATTCCTACAGAAGAAGCTTTATTGCAAGAATCCTGAGGTGAAGAATCTGGAAGATGCCGAACTGGTGATTTATCTGAAGGAAAAACTGAACCGTCCGATGCGTGTTTGTGGTATGGTGAAGAATGTAGGTGAACCCGGTGGTGGTCCGTTCTTGGCCTACAACAGCGACGGAACGATCTCTCCACAGATTCTTGAAAGTTCACAGATTGACATGAATGATGTGGAAAAGAAAGAAATGTTTGAAAAGGGTACTCACTTCAATCCGGTAGATTTGGTGTGTGCCGTAAGAGATTATAAAGGACATAAATTCGATCTTGTCAATTATGTAGATAAGGCAACAGGCTTTATTTCCTACAAATCCAAGAACGGCAAGGATTTGAAGGCTCTTGAACTTCCCGGTTTGTGGAACGGTGCTATGAGTGACTGGAATACCGTTTTTGTGGAAGTTCCCTTGACTACCTTCAACCCTGTGAAAACGGTGAATGACTTGTTGAGAGAAGAGCATCAATAAGAATAGTTACAATTTGACGATTTACGATTTACTATTGACTGTGCTGTAATTGCTTGGTGATAGTAGATCGTAAATCGTCAATTTTATGCGCAAATGTTAAGTATTCAATCATAAATAGTTCAATCGTAAATAAATAGATGAAGAAAATTTTATTGTTAGGTTCCGGTGAATTGGGCAAGGAATTTGTTATTTCGGCTCAACGTAAAGGTCAATACATCATTGCCTGTGATTCGTATGCCGGAGCTCCTGCTATGCAAGTGGCAGATGAATGTGAAGTGTTCAATATGTTAGATGGAGACGCTTTGGAACGTGTAGTGCGCAAGCATCAACCGGATATTATTGTACCGGAGATTGAGGCGATACGTACGGAGCGTCTGTATGATTTTGAAAAAGAAGGAATTCAGGTTGTGCCCAGTGCACGTGCCGTAAACTTCACCATGAATCGTAAGGCTATTCGTGACCTTGCAGCCAAGGAACTCGGATTGAAAACTGCTAACTATTTTTATGCAAAATCGTTGGAGGAGTTAGAAGCTGCTGCCGAGAAGATAGGATTCCCTTGTGTGGTGAAGCCGTTAATGTCTTCTTCCGGGAAAGGACAATCATTGGTGAAGAGTGCTGCCGAATTGAAACAGGCTTGGGAGTATGGTTGCAATGGTAGCCGTGGTGACATTATGGAACTAATCCTTGAAGAGTTCATTCAGTTTGATAGTGAAATAACCCTGCTTACTGTGACTCAAAAGAATGGTCCTACTTTATTCTGTCCACCTATCGGACATGTACAGAAAGGGGGCGACTACCGCGAAAGCTTTCAACCGGCTCACATTGATCCCGCCCATTTGTTAGAGGCTCAGGACATGGCAGAGAAGGTGACTCGTGCCTTGACAGGTGCAGGTCTTTGGGGAGTGGAGTTCTTTCTGAGTCATGAAAATGGAGTTTATTTCTCTGAACTGTCTCCGCGTCCGCACGATACCGGTATGGTAACTTTGGCTGGCACACAAAATTTGAATGAATTTGAGTTACATCTACGTGCCGTACTGGGTTTGCCTATTCCGAGCATTAAGCAGGAACGCATTGGCACGAGTGCTGTAATCCTTTCATCGATAACCAGCCAAGAACGTCCTCACTATCGTGGCTTGGAGGAAGTGGTTCAGGAAGAGGATACCTATCTTCGTATATTTGGCAAACCCACCACGCGTGTGAATCGTCGGATGGGGGTCGTGTTGTCGTATGCGCCGCTTGACAGTGATCTAGATGCTTTGCGTGATAAAGCAAAGAGCATGGCTGCGAAAGTAGAAGTATATTAAAAAAGAATTTAGTGATTAGTTGGTATTTTCCAGTTCTGATACTGGTATTACCAACTAATCCTTTTTTATAGATTCCTTAGCATTCCCCCATTCAGTTTTACTCAATGCTGCATGAACCTAATCTGCCCTTGTAGATAAATGTATTTTCTCCAAAGTCCACTTCCGGTAATAAAGCATCTTTCTTAAATAGGCCATAAACCGATGAACCTGACCCACTCATGGAAGCATAGATAGCTCCTTGTCTGTACAACTCTTCTTTAATCTTTCCGATGGCAGGAAATTGAGGGAATACACTCTCTTCAAAATCATTGACCATATATTCCTTCCAGGTTTCAACGGGCAACCGTATAATCTCCTTCAAGGATCGAGCCGGGCGGCGGGGTTTTATGTGAGCGAATGCCTCTTTAGTCGATACGAAAATAGCCGGTTTAATCAATTCTATTTGATATCCTTTTAAGGAGAGTGAAAGAGGGGAGAAGAGGTTTCCAATACCTTCGGCATAAGTGGGTTCGTTCTTGATAAAGAACGCACAATCTGCTCCCAATTCGGCGGCATATGCCTCTAATGTTTCAGCATCAAGGTTGAGTTGAAACTTCTCATTCAGCAACTTTAGCATAAAAGCAGCATCTGCCGAACCACCTCCCAGTCCTGCTCCTGACGGAATATGTTTGAACAGATGAATATGGATTGGCGGTAAATTGAAACGGGCATCCAATAGTTTATACGCTTTTACTACTAAGTTGTTTTCGGCTTCCCCCGTTATTTCTAAACCTGACTGGTGTAAACGAAACTTCTCACCTGCTTCGTTCAGTATATTAATTTCCAGTGCATCTTCAATGGGAACCGGATAAAAGACAGTCTCCAGATTGTGATATCCGTCAGGGCGCTTCTCAGTGATGTTGAGCCCTAAGTTTATTTTGGCATTAGGAAAGACAAGCATGTACTTACTTATTAACTATTAGATATTAACTATCAACTGTAAAGCTTATCGGCGTCACGTCATGATGTATGCCGGTAAATAAGATGAACTCTTTTCTGTTGAATGTTGCAAAGTTAATAAATAAATAAAAACTTCTCCTCATTTCATCATCAAACGATTGAAGAAAAGAGCTATCTTTGCTTTCCCTTTCGCAAAATTAAAGGGTGGATAACTATCATTCATACCTGATGGTTACTAATTCATAGTTTATATCTCATTTAATATTTATTCTTGTGGCAGAACAGAGAAGAACATCCCGCACTCCGAAGAGCAAGACTCCGCAACCCGTTACGGATTACGGACGTATCCAGCCCCAAGCACCGGAACTGGAAGAAGCAGTGTTGGGTGCTTTGATGATTGAAAAAGACGCTTATTCTTTGGTAGGTGAAATTCTACGTCCGGAGTCATTCTATGAGCACCGGCACCAATTGATCTATTCCGCAATCACCGATTTGGCGTTGAATCAGAAGCCGGTCGATATCCTTACCGTGAAGGAGCAGCTCTCCAAACGGGGAGATTTGGAAGAAGTAGGCGGCCCCTTCTACATTACTCAGCTGAGTAGTAAGGTTGCGTCTTCGGCTCATATTGAATTCCATGCCCGTATCATTGCTCAAAAAGCATTAGCTCGCGAACTGATTACTTTTACCAGCAATATCCAGAGCAAGGCCTTTGATGAAACGTTGGATGTGGACGATTTGATGCAGGAAGCAGAAGGTAAACTGTTTGAGATTTCTCAACAGAACCTGAAGAAGGATTATACACAGATTAATCCCATCATTGCCGAGGCTTATGATTTGATGCAAAAAGCGGCTGCCCGTACCGACGGCTTAAGTGGTTTGGAAAGTGGCTTTACCAAATTAGATAAAATGACTTCCGGCTGGCAGAGATCCGATCTTATTATCATCGCTGCTCGTCCGGCCATGGGTAAGACGGCATTTGTGCTTTCGATGGCTAAGAATATAGCAGTCAATTTCCGTAATCCGGTTGCCTTGTTCTCTCTTGAAATGAGTAACGTACAGTTGGTGAATCGTTTGATATCCAACACATGCGAGATTCCAAGTGAAAAGATAAAGAGCGGCCAGTTAGCTGATTACGAATGGCAACAATTAGACTATAAATTGCGTGACCTGCTGGATGCTCCTTTATATGTGGATGATACGCCGTCGTTGTCGGTATTTGAGTTGCGTACAAAAGCCCGTCGTTTGGTACGTGAGCACGGGGTGAGAATCATCATCATTGACTACCTTCAGTTGATGAATGCAAGTGGCATGTCATTCGGTAGCCGCCAAGAAGAGGTGAGTACCATTTCACGTTCGTTGAAAGGTTTGGCTAAGGAGTTGAACATTCCTATCGTAGCACTGTCTCAGTTGAATCGTGGTGTGGAAAATCGTGAAGGTGAAGAAGGCAAACGTCCGCAGTTGAGTGACCTCCGTGAATCAGGAGCCATTGAGCAAGATGCCGATATGGTGTGCTTCATTCACCGTCCTGAATATTATAAAATCTATACCTCTGCCGACGGAACTGACCTGCGGGGTATGGCAGAGATTATTATAGCTAAGCATCGTAACGGAGCTGTGGGAGATGTACGTTTACGATTTATCGGTCAATATACCCGTTTCCAGAATCCGGAAGATGACATGATTATTCCACCGCCAACAGAAGGCGAGGGGGGTACTTTTAGTTCGCGTATGAATGCTCCTATTGGCGGATCTTCTACACCGCCACCTCCTTCAGCAGCAGATTTTGCTCCTCAAACAGAGAATCCATTTGGAGGAATAGATATGAATGGGCCGTTACCCTTCTAAATAAAAAATGCCGATAAGTGAAACTTTACTTATCGGCATTTTTTATGAGAGAGAATCTCCATAATTACTTCATTCTCAATACACGGATTCCCGTCCATTTGTTGTTATCTTGTAGCATCTGCGACAAGGCAACCTTTGAGACCACCACTTTCTTTTCAGAGTTAGAGGCATGCAACAAAGTGAGCTTGCCATTTACGTTGAAAGCGATACCCAAATGTGCCACATCCAATCCGGGAGTATTGGTTGTGATAGCGATGATATCACCGTCTTTGATCCAAGGCATTCCGCTAATGGGAAGCTGGGCTTTAGGCAGATAATGAACTGTTTGTCCTGACAATGACTTCTCAATGGCCTGCATCTTAGCTAAATTCTCTTGAGAGTTGGCCAGTTGTTGATACTGTTGAGGATGAGTGGACATATAAGAGAGCGACAGTTTCATTGTGCTAGAGCTGTAGTCTGCGGTCACATCTTTCAGAAAGCCATTGCGTACACCGTTATTCACCCAATCTGCAATGTAGTGCAGGCGTGAGGTATAACCGTCTATCTTGCCGTTGCGATAGCGTATTTGCTGCAAATGATCTGCAAAGGCGCTTTCGGAAATGTCTCCGTCGGGCAACTTGGGCGTAAGAGATTCAGCCAGAACATATTCCACAAGAGTAGTACAATCTACTTCGTCACAGTTGATAATCAGTTCCTCAGGACCATCTACTTCCAATGTATGAGCTACGTACGGTACATCTACATACTTTATTCCATTGCTGAGCATCACATTTTTTTCTTGTGCAGTGGCTGAAGCCATGATTGCTACAGAACAAAGAGCGCTGAACATAAATTTAGTCATTACTTTCATAGGTTTCTCTTTTGATTATTATTCAATTTGTCGAAAAAAACAGACCTTCTCATATAAAAAGGATGCAGCAAATTTACTACATCCTTTTCATAAAAGCTTAATCCGGAGGGATTAAAATTCAAAAATGCTGAATTAAATTTTTATAATTAGCCTCTTTAGCAAAAGAAATGCTGAAAAAACGTATGCAATGGCGTTTCTTTTTTTTTGATAAGAGTTTCTTATTTCTTGGAAGCCGGTTCGGTTGCAGGAAATACAAGTCCCTCGCGCAACCACTTCTCTAACTCGCCAGTCCATTGGCGTTTGTAAGTAAAGTTATCGCGAAATCCCCAACCGTGACCGCCGGTAGGATAAATGTGCAAGCTGACAGGAACCTTTTGATCGCGCAGGGCAAGAAAATAGCCGATGCTATTGGCTGGAATGACTGCACTATCATCGGACGAAAGCATGATAAATGCTTGCGGAGAACGTGCCGAAACTTGTCTCTCAAGCGAGTATTTCTGTTCGAGTTCCTGCGAAGGATTCTCTCCAAGAAGAGCTTTGCGAGAACCTCCGTGAGTAATACCTTGCGCCATAGAAATGACCGGATAGAACAAGATTTGGAAATCAGGACGTGTCTTCTCACTACTGAAAAGAGTGGCTAAAGAAGCAGCCAAATGCCCACCTGCCGAGGCTCCCATGATACCTACCCGTTGAGGATTCACACCCCATTCGGCAGCGCGTTCACGTACAAGCCGAATGGCTTGTTCGGCATCCGAGAGAGGCACCTCGTAATGACCGTTTGGCATGCGATACTTCAAGACCACATAGGTAATGCCTTGCGTGTTGAACCAGGAAGCCATGTCGTGACCTTCATGATTCATAGCAAGACCGCTATATCCACCTCCCGGGCACATTATGAGGGCCATCCCGTTCGGTTTATCGGCAGGATAAACAGTGAGGGTGGGGTTGGTGACATTCGAAGCGCCTCCATTGCCCCGTCCTTGTTCCGGTCCGGTAAGTTCGTTACTATTGGGTGCACCCTTGGGCCACAAAGGTAGCTCAAGGGGTTTTTGTGCAGATAACAAAGTTGTTATAACTAAAAAAGACAGCGTTAAAATCTTCTTCATGATTGTTTGATTTAAAAGATTACTTCACCTTCATCGAAGCCTTAATAAAGTAGACTATCAGAAGGGCATAAGCACCGAGTGCCAACACTTCCGACCAAGTATTTTGCAACCATGCGTCATCCACAAGGTTGATACCTCCGAATCGTAAGGCAGCACTCACTACTCCCATCAATGCACCACCGGCAATGAAACCGGATGCAAGTAACGTTCCTTTTTCTCCACGTTCAGCATTGAGTGCAGCATCTTTGCTACGGGTCGTTACATACCAGTTGATGGCACCACCTACTACCAACGGAACGTTCAATTGTAGCGGGATAAACATACCCAATGCAAAAGCCAGTGCCGGAATCTTACAGAAGTTGAGCACGATAGCCAGCACAGCACCGATGGCATAAAGCAGCCAAGGAGCACCTACACCGTTCATCAGTGGTTCAATCACAGCTGCCATGGCATTGGCTTGCGGTGCTGAAAGCTGTCCGCTGGTAAATCCATAAGTCTTATTTAAAATAATCATAACGCCGCCTACCGTTGCAGCCGAAACGATGGTTCCGAGGAACTTCCATGCTTCCTGCTTGACAGGTGTACTTCCCAACCAGTAACCAATTTTAAGGTCAGTGATGAAACCGCCTGCCATAGACAATGCCGTACAAACCACACCTCCCATAACGAGTGCCGCTACCATTCCTTCAGGGCCTTTCAATCCAACAGCCACCATGACAACAGAGGCCAAAATCAAGGTCATTAAGGTCATGCCGGAAACCGGATTGGTACCTACAATGGCAATGGCATTGGCTGCTACTGTGGTGAACAAGAAGGCAATGCCGGCCACCAACAGAATCGCTACGATGGTATGCGTCAGGTTGCCTTGCATGACGTCAAAGTAGAAGAACAAACTCACCAATAGCAGAGTGATGATAGAACCAATCGCAATAATCTTCATGGAAAGATCTCGTTGTGTGCGTTTTACATTCACTTCTACAGTAGACTTGCCGCCCATTTCCTTGGCTGCCAATCCTACAGCGCTCTTAATGATGCCCCATGATTTGACAATACCGATGATACCGGCCATGGCAATGCCACCGATGCCGATACTCTTGGCGTAGTAATTAAAAATCTCTTCGGGCGACATGGAACCCACAGTGGCTATGATGTCAGGATTCCATTGATTCAATACACTGTCTCCCCAGATGAAAGACATGCCGGGAATGATAAGCCACCATACTGCCAGCGAACCGGCACAAATGATAGACGCATACTTCAATCCGACGATATAACCTAAACCCAGTACCGCAGCACCGGTGTTTACTTTGAATACTAATTTAGCCTTTTCAGCGACCATCTCACCGAAACCGGTAACACGAGTCGTGAAATTCTCGTTCCACCAGCCGAAGGTAGCTACAATAAAGTCGTACAATCCTCCGATGATTCCTGCTATTAACAAGGGTTTTGCCTGATTGCCACCCTTCTCGCCGGAGACCAACACCTGTGTAGTGGCGGTGGCTTCAGGGAAAGGATATTTGCCGTGCATATCACTTACAAAATATTTACGGAAAGGGATGAGGAAAAGGATTCCTAACATACCTCCCAGTAGAGAACTGATAAATACTTGCGTGAAGGTGACGGTAATTTCTTGCGGATAACTCTCTTGAAGAATGTATAAAGCAGGTAAGGTGAAAATAGCTCCTGCTACAACTACGCCGGAACAAGCTCCGATGGATTGGATAATGACGTTTTCTCCTAATGCGTTTTTGCGTTTAGCTGCTCCGGATACGCCGACAGCAATGATGGCGATTGGAATGGCAGCTTCAAATACTTGTCCTACTTTCAGGCCCAGATAGGCTGCAGCAGCCGAAAAAAGGATGGCCATGGCGATACCCCATGACACTGACCAGAAGTTTACTTCAGAGTACTTTTTGTCTGGACTCATCAATGGGTCGTACACTTCGCCCGCTTTCAACTCTCGGAACGCATTTTCCGGCAATCCGGTAATCGGATCTTCTTCTTGTTTCATAGTTTATTATACTTTAATTATAATTAGTCTTGTTGGTTTCCTCAGAAGGAATTGAGTGTTTCAAGGCATGAAACAAACTGTTCCAAGGTATGAAA
>CALYZE010000044.1 GCA_945607605.1 uncultured Bacteroides sp. | reverse complement strand
TTTCATATATTGTAAAATACCTATTCTTATATTATCCCATACACACCCCTCCATTCTTCAAGAACTACCATTTACAGCATTTACACCGCGCAGCACCCACATCGCGCAGCCTTCGGGCCTAGGCGTAGGTGCGTCAGCGGAGATACTGTCAGGCGTAGTTAAGGGGCGTTTGTTTGAGCACAAAGTGCGAGTTTTCGCCCCGTCTGCGCCTGGCAGTATCGCAGTAGCACCGAAGCCGAAGCCCGTGCCTCTTTCTTTTTGGTACTTCTTCTTTCGGGGCAAACCGAAAGAAAAAGTACAAATAAAACCATAACGTTATGAAAATCCTCCGCCTCCTCCGCAACCTCCTCCTCTTCTTCTTCATCTCCACCATTACCGCCGTAGTGGTTCATCGCTTCGTACCTGTTTATATTACTCCACTGATGGTGATCCGCAGTGTACAGCAGATATTTAAAGGAGAGAGTCCCGTTTGGCATCACACTTGGGTTTCTTTTGATAAGATTTCCCCCAATCTGCCGATGGCAGTTATTGCATCTGAAGACAATCGGTTCGCATCTCATAATGGGTTCGATTTCATAGAGATTAAAAAGGCGATTGAAGAGAATGAGAAACGTAAACGCAAACGGGGAGCTAGTACCATCACTCAACAAACGGCTAAAAATGCTTTTCTATGGCCTCAGTCTTCTTGGGTACGTAAAGGGTTTGAGGTTTATTTCACGTACTTGATCGAGTTGTTCTGGTCGAAGGAACGAATAATGGAGGTGTATCTAAACTCTATCGAAATGGGTAAATCTATTTATGGGGCACAGGCAACAGCTAAGATAAAGTTTCATACTACGGCAGCCAAACTGAGCGCTGGTCAATGTGCCTTGATTGCTGCTACCCTACCCAATCCTATACGGTTTGATTCAGCACGGCCGTCCTCTTATATTCAACGTAGGCAAGCACAAATACTGCGTTTAATGAAGTTAGTGCCGAAATTTCCGCCGGTAGAAGAAAAGAAGGTTGTAAAGAAATCTACGGGGAAAAAGAAGAAGAGAGCAAAATAAAATTAGTGATTCGCATCTGATACCTTGCTGAATAGAGCATGGGAAATCAGATACAAATCACTAATCAAAAATAAGGAAAACAAATGATCAATCACGAATAATTCATCATTCTTTTAATAAGCGTGTCTTCCTTCTAATAGGCGTGTCCTCCTTCTTTCATTTCTTCGGCATCAATCTTACGATTGTCAATGCTGCGCCATGCATAGAAGATGTAAGCCAGAACGAAAGGAACCAGAATTGAGACATAAGCCATTACTTTCAATGTAAACAAGCTGGAACAACTATTTGCCAGTGTCAAAGAACTTTGCAAATCGTTGGTAGAAGGATAATAAGCTGTATTGTTATAGCCGGCAATAAGGAATAGGGCAAGAACTGTAAGCACAGTGCCTACGCCTGCAAACCAGATGCCTTTATCAAACGTTGGTTTCCACAGGGTGCGAATAATTCCCCAAAGCACTGCTACTACACCTATCAAGAATACAACCAATATTATTGGCATTTCTATAAAGTTAGTCAGGTACTTATAAGGTTCCATAAAGATTTCTCCTGTTTCCGGATTCACTGCGTATCCATCAGCCACCAACGTGCGGATGACAAACGATAGGAAGAAGACAAGGAATAATCCTGTATTGAGCCATAAAGAACGGCGACAACGGGCGATTAAGTCCTTCTCATCAATGTTGTTGATGAAATAGAGTGTCCCTAAAATACGAGCCAGGAAAAAGACTGCCAAACCTAAGATTACATTCCAAGGATTCAGCAATGCATCCAGACCATGCCATCCGTTGCCCCATTGACTAATGACCGGCATCACCGTATCGGCAATGTTCCCTTTGTTGACATAAAAATTTGAACCTGTGAAGAATGTAGCCACAGCACCACCCAACAGCACGGGGCCTACTACACCGTTTATTACTAAGAATATGCGGTAAGTTGTCTTGCCCAGCAGGTTTCCGGCTTTCGATTGGAACTCGTAGCTGACTGCCTGCAACACAAAGCTGAACAGAATAATCATCCACAACCAATAAGCTCCACCGAAACTGGTACTATAGAATAAGGGGAATGAAGCAAAGAATGCTCCACCGAACGTAACGAGTGTGGTAAATGTAAACTCCCACTTACGTCCCGTAGAGTTGACCATCATCTTGCGCTGTTCTTCTGTCTTACCCAGAGAGAACAAAAGCGAATTACCTCCCTGCACAAATAACAGGAACACTAGGAGAGCTCCCAACAAGGAAACTACAAACCACCAATATTGTTGAAGAAATGTATACATAATATCCTGAATTGAAGCCTCATCCCTGCTCTCTCTTTGGGAGAGAGGGCATTCGGGACGAACAGGCTATGTTATTTTTAAATGTATTGGAATATTCATTTTGTATGAGTAGCTGAATGCCTATGAATTAGGCTTGTGTGCTATCCTCACCGGCAACCTCTTTCTTCACGTCCGGAGAAGGAGCAGCAGGTGCGAAACTGGGTCCCTTACGTATTTCCTTCAACATGATGCCCACTTCAGCAATCAGCATAACGGTGAAAAGCACCAGGAAGATAAAGAACGTAGTTTGTACAGAACCCACAGACAACTTAGAGATGCCGACACCGGTAGGCAACATATCTTGTATAGCCCACGGTTGACGCCCACATTCGGCCACTACCCAACCTGCCTGACTGGCAAGGTATCCCAACGGAATCGTGCACAAGCCAACCCAATGTAACCAACGCATCTTAGACAAGTCTTTCTTATAAGACAAAAACAAAATCGCCAAGAAGAAGAGGATGAAATATCCACCCAGCATCACCATGACACGGAACATATAGAATGTTAAAGGTACATTCGGAACCAATTCGTTCACATCTTTAATATAACCATAGCCAAAGTAGGCCACATTGTCTTTCAACACTTGAGAAGATACGGCTGCTTCCTCCTCATTACCGGCAGCTTTGGCAGCACGATAAGCAGAAAAAGCACTGATCGCTTTCCTACCTTTTTCCATCTTTTCTTCTGCAGAAAGGGCTTTGCTACCATCTTGCAATGTATAACCACCTTCCAGTAAATCATTGATGCCCGGTACAAATGCATCCATCTTGCGCTCGGCAAGCAAGGACAGCATCTTAGGAATCTCAACACGGAAAAGGAAAGGGTCCTCACCGTCGTTCGCTGTTTTCTTGTCCGGATTCAAGATACCGAAAGCCACCAAACCAGCTCCTTCACTACCTTCGTAATATCCTTCCATAGCAGCCAACTTCATCGGTTGCTTCTGAGAGACTTGATAACCAGAACCATCACCGGTCCATGCAGCTAAAAGAGCTCCTACCAAACCTACCCAAGCTGCAATCTTTATACTTGAAATTGCAAATTTCTTGTTGCGTTTCTTCAACAGATACCAGCAGCTTACGCCTACGGCAAAAGCAGCACCCAGTACCCAGCTCGATAATACAGTATGGAAAAACTTATTGACAGCTACCGGCGAAGTGGCCACTGCCCAAAAGTCCACCATCTCGTTGCGTGCAGTGTCAGGATTAAACTCCATGCCAACCGGGAATTGCATCCAAGCATTAGCCACCAAAATCCACCAAGCAGAGATGGTAGCACCCAGTCCTGTTAGCCAAGTTGAAATCAAGTGAAAGCGTTTGCTCACCTTGTCCCAACCGAAGAACATAACGGCAATAAAAGTAGCTTCCATAAAGAAGGCCAAGATGCCTTCAATGGCAAGCGGCGCACCGAATATATCGCCTACAAACCAAGAATAGTTACTCCAGTTCGTTCCAAACTCAAATTCTAAGATCAATCCCGTAGCCACACCCACGGCAAAATTGATACCAAACAATTTCATCCAGAACTTAGCAGTATTTTTCCAAAACTCGTCACCCGTACGGTAATATGCCGTCTCCATGATGGCCATAATAATCGCTAAACCAAGGGTCAGTGGTACAAAAATCCAGTGATACATGGCTGTTAAAGCAAATTGCGCTCTCGACCAATCAATCAAAGAAGTGTCAATGTTTTCAAGCATAAGGATAAAAGATTTATGATTTATAATTTAGAATATTCAAGAAGCGTGTTTATTTACCAGCGGCTCTATCAATCAATTCGTTACTCACATAGTCATCTTTGTCGTTATCAGCAGCCACCGAACTTAGAAAATTCGGGAAGAAGAAAAGGCGAAGAATAAAAAACATGATAAAAAGTTTTATTAAGATGATTAGCCACAAAGTACGTCCTAATGTCATACTCCGAAAGCCTTCCAAATAGAATTGCCAAATGTTAATCACAGTTTGCTTCATGTAGATTGAATTTATAATCATTACAAATATAAAATACTTTTATATTAAAAGCAAACAAAATACAAAAAAGTTATAATCGATATAAAAAAGCATTTGGACGACAATAACGCTGTCAATACCCCTCCTTTTACCCCGAAAATCGGAGATATCTGCATGTTCGATGTAAAATATTGAATCAAACCGGGGTGGCAAATAGAGGAATCCTTTTATTTATCGATAAAATTAATTATTTTGTCGATAAATTACATAAAATTATTGTAAATTAAAAGAGGTTTATTACCTTTGTCACGAACAGATAGGAGTTGTGAAACTCCTCCAATAGAATAGTTTAGTTAAGTCTAGTTTAGTTTTTGTGTGAAGCACTCCTCCGTAAGCGAACGTTGAGAGTGCTTCTTTGCTAAACTTTATATATTTCCAAATGGTTATTAAAAGAAAAGCATTCAACATTTTAATAAATTTGTAAATATGGAGAACCAAATATCCGATATCAGAAGAGAATATAGAAAGCATAAACTTACCCCCGATACGCTTAGTAACAATCCTTTTGAGCAATTTCAACATTGGCTGGACGATGCCTTAAACAGCAGTGAAGAGGAACCCACTGCCATGATCGTAGCCACCGTTTCGGCAGATGGACATCCTTCTACGCGAACCGTCTTATTAAAAGGGGTAGAAAATGGAAAGATTATCTTCTTCACTAATTACGAAAGTCGCAAGGGGCAGCAACTAACTGCTAACCCTTACCTCTCTTTATCTTTTGTATGGCACAAATTGGAGAGACAAATACACATTGAAGGAAAAGCAGAGAAATGTTTGCCTGAATATTCAGACGCTTACTTTGCAAGCAGACCTTATAAAAGTAAGATTGGGGCAAGAATATCTCCACAAAGCCGCACGATAAGTAGTCGTATGGAGATTATGCGCGCTTTTATCTACGAAGCAGCCAAACTGACGGGACAAACCATCAGGCGTCCCGACAATTGGGGAGGTTTTGCCGTCACTCCCACCCGCTTCGAATTTTGGCAAGGGCGTGAAAACAGGCTCCATGACCGTTTTGAATATACCCTCCAATCAGACAAAAGCTGGCAAAGAGTGCGACTGGCACCTTAATGCCCCTCTAAAGAATTTTATTTTCCCCCAGCCTGAGCGTCCAAAAAGAGTTCGACGTTTTCGGCATGATGAGCCACGTAAGCGGCTGGCCCTGTATCACCCGAGTCAAGGATATCGCGGACTACCTCCGCCTTATTCTTGCCGGTAATGAAAAAGATAAGCTTTCTCGCTGTAAACAAAAGAGAGCCGGTCATAGCAATACGCTTTTGCCCGTTATAAGGGTTCACACTCATCTCATAGGGATGGAAAGAAGATAGCAAATGCTCCTGACCAGGAAAAATAGAAGAGGTATGTCCGTCATCTCCGGCACCCAGCAGCACAGCGTCAAACGCTGGAAAACCACGCCAAAGCGGCACAGTACTGCATACTAGGGTTGAATAGCGCTTCGCTTCAGCTTCCGGAGGGCACTTCCCTAAGATTGGAAAAACAAATTCCTCGGGCATACCCACTTGGTCTAACAACAGTCGGCGCATCGTTCCGTAATTACTCTCCGAATCTTCAGCAGGTACACATCGCTCGTCTACCCAATAGATACGCATCCGTTTCCACGGCGTGACCTTCTTATATTCATTCGCCCAAATATCAAACATCAGTGAAGGCGTACTACCTCCACTGAAAGCAAAATAGAAAATTTTATCAGGCTCACGTCCCATCATCCCAATCAGATGTTTAATCAAGGCGTGTGCCGTCTCTGTAGCCGTATGGTAGGTATAACTTTTCATAACTCACAATATTCATCTGTATTCGTTAAGTTTTTACACGGGTTGGTCCATTCGGCACCGTGTTCACGCATCATAGCCTCACTTTCCAAAGGTCCCCAAGTACCCACAGGATATCCAAACAAAGGATCTTCCGGGTGTTCTTTCCAATAGTTCAATACCGGATCAAAGAACTTCCATGAAGACTCTACTGCATCACTGCGTGTAAAGAGAGTGGGATCGCCTTGTATACAGTCTTCAATCAGACGAGCATACGCATCTCCCGAAGGCAGACCGCCTAGTTTATCATAACTAAAGTCCATCATGACCTGCTTCACGTCAAATCCCGGTCCGGGCACCTTCATACCAAACTTCAAGACAATGCCCTCATTCGGTTGTAAACGCAGAATCAGCTTATTAGCCCTTGGGCAATGTCCCCCTTCGCAGCGGAACATTTGATGAGGTGTTTCACGGAAATGAACCACAATCTCAGTTACCTTGGTCGGCATTTGCTTGCCTGTACGTATATAGAAAGGAACACCACTCCAACGCCAATTATTGATACCAATCTTCATGGCAATATAAGTCTCCGTCCGTGAGTCTGAAGACACATTTTTCTCCTCACGATAGCCGGGTTTAGCACCCGAAGCCGTATATTGTCCACGCACAATGTGCTCATTAAGATCCTCTTCCGTCAGAGGAGCCAGCGAATCATACACCTTTACCACTTCATTACGGAAATTATCGGCATTAAAAACAGCCGGCGGTTCCATGGCAGTCAATGCTACAAGCTGTATCAGGTGATTTTGAACCATATCACGCAACGCACCGGTACCTTCGTAAAATCCCCCACGTTGTTCAATACCCAAATTCTCAACAGCTGTAATTTCTACATAGTCCACGTAGTTTCGATTCCACAAAGGTTCGAAAATACCATTGGCGAAGCGGAAAGCCAGAATGTTTTGGGCAGTCTCCTTACCTAAGAAATGATCAATACGGTAAATCTGATGTTCTTCAAATACCGAAGCATAAATCTTATTCAGTTCCAAGGCAGACTCCAAATCATATCCAAAAGGTTTTTCTACAATAATACGTGCATGAGGGCGATTCAGTCCTGCAGCCTTCAGGTGAAGTGGAATGACGCCGTACAAGGAAGGAGGAGTTGCCAGATAATACAACAGGTTATCAGCGTCTTTCTCACCTGTCAGTTCCTGCAAACGCACATCCAACGCATGATAGCCTTGGCCTTCGGCAGGATCCAAAGTCAGGTAATGCAAGTGGTTGCAGAAGTCCTTCATCTCTGGTTCCACCTGTTCCTTCTGAGCTACATATTTACGTAACTCTTCTAAAATATAGGATTGATAAGGTGCGTCCTCATAATGCGTGCGTCCTATTCCCAAGATGGAAAACCCATCCGGCAAACGCGCCTCTTTATATAAAGTGTACAGTGCCGGCATTAACTTACGCTTAGTCAAATCGCCTGAAGCACCAAAAATGATCATTACAAATTTACTCATAGTCTCTCTCTCTTTTAAAACCTCACACATTATAAGTTCCTGATTTTGTATCGCCACCATGTCCCGTCCAATTTTCATGGAAGAATAACCCGCGCAATTCATCAGTTCGTTCAAAGGTATGAGCTCCGAAATAGTCGCGTTGTGCCTGAATCATGTTAGCAGGCAACTTAGCAGACACCAGAGAATAGAAATAGTTTAATGCAGATGAGAAAGCAGGCACCGGCAGTTCTTCTTTCATAGAGATCGTTACCAAATGTTTCCAACCGGGAAGCAATTGCTGTATCTCCTTTTTGAAATAAGGAGCCAACAAGAGATGTTTGGGTTTATCTTTCGATTCAAAAGCAGCAGCAATATCATTCAAGAACACACTACGGATGATACAACCTCCACGCCACATACGAGCCACGGATGCCAAATTAAGGTTCCAACCAAACGCATCAGAGGCACGCTGCAACACAGCAAAACCCTGAGCATAGGACACTAATTTGGAAGCATAGAGCGCTGAATAAATTTCATCTACCATTTCGGGTTTACTATACACCACTTGGGTATGCTGACAAGCGAATTGTTTGGCAGCTCCCTCACGCAAACCTTTCTGCGCAGATAAGCTACGTTCAAACACAGCCGTAGCAATCAATCCCAAAGGCATCCCCAATTCCATGGCATTAATAACCGACCATTTACCGGTTCCTTTTTGTCCGGCAGCATCCAAAATCTTATCGATCAGATACCCACCCGACTTATCTTTATGACGTAATATATTCGCTGTTATTTCAATCAGATAGCTACGCAGTTTCCCTTCGTTCCAATACGCAAAGATATCTGCCATCTGTTCGTTGTTCAAGTTGAGCAACTGCTTCATTACCCAATAGGCTTCTGAGATGAGTTGCATGTCACCGTATTCAATGCCATTATGTATCATCTTCACAAAATGGCCGGAACCAGCCGGACCAATCCACTCGCAGCATGGAGTCCCGTCTGATGTTTTAGCTGCAATACTCTGCAAAATAGGTTTCACCTCTTCCCAAGCACTTTCAGATCCTCCCGGCATAATGGAAGCGCCGTTCAACGCTCCTTCTTCTCCACCGGAAACACCGGCACCTACAAAGCGGAAGCCTTTCTTCTCAGCCAGCTCCACACGTCGGTTGGTATCTTCAAAATTAGAATTGCCTCCGTCAATCAAGATATCGCCTGCCGATAAATGAGGAAAGAGCTGATCCATCAGCTCATCTACTGCACTACCGGCGCGCACCATCATCATGATTTTTCGGGGAGCGGCTATAGAAGCCACAAAATCAGCAATATCCGTATGTCCCTGAATGCTTTTTCCTTTAGCTCTGCCGTTCACAAAACGTTCTACTACTCCTTCTTCCACTCCTAGAACTGTACGATTGTAAACGGAAACGTTCCACCCTTTTCCTGCCATATTGAGGGCTAAGTTTTCGCCCATGACAGCAAGCCCGATAAGGCCAATATCAGTTTTATATAAATTGTCCATAATGCGTGTTAATTTGTACTTTACAAATGAAACAAAAAGCTTACACCATTTGTTCGTATCGATTTTAAAAATAAAATAGTACTTTTGCATCCGACAGGTTATTTTCTTTGCATCTGAAAATCAATATTTATGAAAAAGCTCTCCATCGGATTATTGCCACGAATAATTATCGCCATTCTCTTAGGCATCCTCCTCGGCAATTTCCTCCCCATCCCCTTGGTACGTTTGTTTATCACTTTCAATGGCATTTTCAGTGAATACCTTAATTTCTCCATCCCGCTCATTATTATGGGATTGGTTACAATTGCCATAGCCGATATTGGTAAAGGAGCCGGACGGATGCTTTTGGTCACGGCACTCATCGCTTATGGGGCAACCTTATTTGCGGGGTTTCTCTCCTACTTCACCGGGGCCGCTATTTTTCCCTCGCTCATCGAATCGGGCACTCCTTTAGAAACCATCAGCGAAGCACAAGGCATTCTACCTTATTTTTCGGTGGCCATTCCTTCCTTGATGAATGTGATGACAGCCTTGGTGTTGGCTTTCACGTTAGGACTCGGACTGGCCCATCTAAGCAGCTCTCATTTAAAGAATGTAGCACGTGATTTTCAAGACATAATCATAAAAATGATCAGTGTCGTCATTCTTCCTTTATTACCGATTTACATCTTCGGTATCTTTCTCAACATGACACATTCCGGTCAGGTGTTTACTATTCTAATGGTATTCATCAAGATCATAGGCATTATCTTCCTACTACATATTTTTTTACTGATCTTTCAATACGGCCTAGCAGCGTTGTTTGTCCATAAAAATCCTTTTAAATTATTGGTTAGAATGCTACCGGCCTATTTCACCGCCTTAGGAACCCAATCTTCTGCCGCCACCATACCGGTCACGCTGGCGCAAACCATCAAGAACGGTGTTTCTTCCGACATTGCCGGCTTTGTCATTCCGCTTTGTGCTACCATCCATTTATCGGGCAGCACGCTCAAGATAGTGGCCTGCGCCCTGGCCTTGATGATCATGCAAGGTATGCCTCACGACTTCTCTTTATTTGCTGGATTTATCTTTATGCTGGGCATCACCATGGTGGCTGCACCGGGTGTTCCCGGAGGTGCAATCATGGCCTCTTTAGGCATTCTGCAATCGATGTTGGGATTTGATGAATCAGCTCAGGCATTGATGATTGCTCTCTACATTGCCATGGATAGTTTCGGTACGGCCTGCAACGTTACGGGAGACGGAGCTATCGCACTGATTATTGACAAAGTGATGGGAAAGAAAATGTTATAAACTAATAACTGTAAAAATTTTGTCATCTCATTAAAAATAACGAATTTTGCCGATTGAAAACAAAAAGACTGAAACACATAAATCAATAAAAATGAAAAAAGCTCTTATTTCTGGAATTACCGGACAAGACGGTTCATTTCTTGCCGAATTCCTTTTACAAAAAGGATATGAAGTTCATGGCATCTTACGCCGCTCCTCTTCTTTCAATACTGCACGAATCGAACACATCTATTTTGATGAATGGGTGCGCGACATGAAGCAGAAACGTCTCATCAACCTCCATTATGGCGACATGACCGATAGTAGTTCGCTCATCCGCATCATCCAGCAAGTACAACCCGATGAAATATACAATCTGGCCGCACAAAGTCACGTGAAGGTTTCTTTTGATGTACCCGAATACACGGCTGAAACAGATGCTGTAGGTACACTCCGCATGCTCGAAGCAGTACGCATCCTCGGCATGGAGAAAAAGACTAAAATCTACCAGGCTTCTACCTCCGAGTTGTTTGGAAAAGTGCAGGAAGTTCCCCAAAAGGAAACGACACCTTTCTATCCCCGCAGCCCCTATGGTGTAGCCAAGCAATACGGTTTTTGGATTACTAAAAACTACCGCGAAAGTTACGACATGTTCGCTGTCAACGGCATCCTTTTCAATCATGAAAGTGAACGTCGCGGCGAAACGTTCGTTACCCGCAAAATCACACTGGCTGCTGCCCGCATAGTTCATGGATTCCAAGACAAGCTTTATTTGGGTAATTTAGATTCACTTCGCGACTGGGGTTATGCCAAAGATTACGTGGAATGTATGTGGTTGATGCTTCAGCATGACACACCGGAAGATTTTGTGATCGCTACCGGCGAGATGCACACGGTTCGCGAATTCGCAACTCTGGCTTTCCAAGAAGTGGGCATTACCCTCCGTTGGGAAGGTGAAGGTGCTCATGAAAAAGGCATCGATGTGAAGACCGACAAAGTATTGGTAGAAGTCGATCCCAAATACTTCCGCCCGGCTGAAGTAGAACAACTATTAGGTGATCCTACCAAAGCCAGAACACTTTTAGGATGGAATCCCCGCCAAACCAGCTTTGAAGAACTGGTACGCATCATGGCCGCTCACGATGTGAAGTTCGTGAAGAAACTGCACCTGAGAACACAGGAAAGTGAAAAGTAAAAACGATAAATCGTCAAATTCGAACTATCAGCATGCTAACTAAAAATGCAAAAATATACGTCGCAGGTCATCGTGGATTAGTAGGATCTGCTATCTGGAAGAACCTGCAGGACAAAGGTTACACCAATCTGGTAGGCAAGACTCATCAAGAGCTTGACCTACTGGATGGAGTAGCCGTTCGTCAGTTCTTCGATGAAGAACAACCTGAATATGTATTCCTTGCCGCCGCTTTTGTTGGCGGCATCATGGCAAACAGTATTTACCGTGCCGACTTCATCTACAAAAATCTGCAAATTCAGCAGAACGTTATCGGTGAGAGTTTCCGTCACCATGTAAAAAAACTGCTCTTTCTGGGAAGTACCTGCATCTATCCGCGCGATGCCGAACAGCCCATGAAGGAAGACACACTGCTCACCTCTCCTTTGGAATACACGAATGAGCCTTACGCTATTGCCAAAATAGCCGGACTGAAAATGTGTGAGAGCTTCAACCTCCAATACGGTACCAATTACATTGCCGTGATGCCCACCAATCTTTACGGTCCTAATGACAATTTCGACCTGGAACGCAGCCATGTACTTCCCGCTATGATTCGCAAGATACATCTGGCCCATTGTCTGAAAACAGGAAATTGGGAGGCCGTGTGCAAAGACCTGAATCAGCGTCCCGTCGAAGGCATTCATGGGCACAGCAGCAAGGAAGACATCTTGGCCATCCTTGGCAAATACGGTATCAACAACGAAGAAGTCAAGCTTTGGGGTACCGGCACGCCTCTACGTGAATTCCTTTGGAGCGAAGAGATGGCAGACGCCAGTGTCTTTGTGATGGAACAAGTGGACTTCAAAGATACCTATCAAGCAGGAGAGAAAGACATCCGCAACTGCCACATCAATATCGGAACCGGCAAAGAAATCACGATCCGCCAATTGGCCGAACGAATTGTAGCCACCGTAGGCTACCAAGGACGGCTCACTTTCGATAGCAGCAAACCTGACGGAACGTTACGCAAACTGACTGATCCCAGCAAACTGCATGCGCTGGGCTGGCAGCATAAAATAGAGATTGAAGAAGGCGTGCAACGGATGTATCAATGGTATTTGGGGAAGGCTTAATCAGTAAAGAAGAATGAGAGAGGCATGATTCCCCTATTCTCTAAAACCTTTTTCTATTTAAAAGTTTGCTTTCTATATAGAAACTCTTATATTTGCACAATTTTCAACCAAATGTGCATATTATGGAACAAAGCTTTATCGCTTACATAGAGAATAGTATTAAAAAGAATTGGGATCTGGATGCCCTAACTGATTACAAAGGAGCTACCCTTCAATACAAAGATGTAGCTCGCAAGATAGAAAAAATCCATATTATTTTTGAGGAAAGCGGCATAAAGAAAGGAGATAAGATTGCTGTGTGCGGACGCAACAGCTCCCATTGGGGAGTCACCTTTCTTGCCACGCTGACCTATGGAGCGGTGGTAGTTCCCATCCTTCATGAATTCAAAGCCGACAATGTACACAACATTGTCAATCATTCCGAAGCCAGACTTCTTTTCGTTGGCGATCAGGTTTGGGAAAATCTCAACGAAAGTGCTATGCCCCTGCTCGAGGGCATCATGTTGATGACAGACTACTCCATCCTCGTTTCTCGTAGTGAAAAGCTGAGTTATGCACGTGAGCACCTCAATGAGTTGTTCGGAAAGAAATTCCCCAAGAACTTCCGTACGGAGCACATTTCTTATCATCAGGATCACCCCGAAGAGTTGGCCGTTCTCAACTATACTTCCGGTACTACCAGCTACTCCAAAGGAGTTATGCTGCCCTACCGCAGTCTTTGGTCAAACATACGCTTTGCCTTCAGCGTACTACCGTTAAAAGCCGGCGACAAGCTTGTTTGTATGTTGCCCATGGCACACATGTACGGACTGGCCTTTGAGTTCCTGTATGAGTTTTCCGCAGGTTGTCACATCTACTACCTCACCCGCATGCCGAGCCCGAAGATTATCTTCCAGGCCTTTGCCGAGGTGAAACCCAACCTGGTGGTTGCCGTTCCTCTGATCATCGAAAAAATCATCAAGAAGAACGTGCTTCCTAAACTGGAAACCCCCACCATGAAACTACTCTTGAAAGTACCTATCATCAACGATAAGATTAAAGCAACCATCCGCGAACAAGTAGTGAGTGCCTTTGGCGGCAACTTCGCACAAGTCGTTGTAGGCGGTGCTGCTTTCAATCAGGAAGTAGAACAATTCTTACGTATGATTGACTTCCCCTATACCCTTGGCTACGGCATGACCGAATGCGGTCCCATCATCTGCTACGAAGACTGGGCACGCTTCAAAGCCGGTTCCTGTGGAAAAGCTGCGTTGAACATGGAAGTGAAAGTCCTTTCTCCCGACCCTGAGAATATACCGGGTGAAATTATCTGCCGCGGTCCGAACGTGATGCTGGGCTATTACAAAAACGAAGAAGCGACCCGTGAAGTGCTCGACGACGAAGGTTGGTTGCGTACCGGCGACCTCGCTTTAATGGATGCCGAAGGCAATTTGACCATCAAAGGCCGCAGCAAAAACATGCTTTTAGGCCCAAGCGGTCAGAACATCTACCCCGAAGAGATAGAAGATAAGTTGAACAACCTGCCTTATGTAGCCGAAAGCATCATTGTGCAGCAAAACGAAAAACTCGTCGGACTGGTTTATCCTGATTTCGAAGATGCCTTCGCACACGGTCTGAACAATGACGACATTGAACGTGTCATGGAAGAGAATCGCGTGGCGCTCAATGCTGAAATTCCTGCCTATTGCCAGATTTACAAGATGAAAATCTATCCCGAAGAGTTTGAAAAAACTCCTAAGAAATCAATCAAACGCTTCTTGTATCAGGAAGCCAAAGGATGATGATCCATCAAGACCGGTGCGGAAGATACTTCTAAATCCAATCTGCCGTACATGGCCTGATGAAATATAAAAAAGTATGAAACGAACTCTTTCCCTCCTTTTTCTGTCCCTGCTTTTTGCAGGGACAGCTTTTTCACAAGCTCTCCTTCCAAGCAGTAAACAAGCCTCTACCCCACGTACCGGTCAAGGTCCTGTAGGCATCAATCTTTCTTTATGGAAGAACATCTCCACGCAACGCATGGACACCGTAGGAAGCACCTGCTTTAACCTCGGCATCTTCTCGGCCATGAATCGGTTGAATGGATTGGGAGTGAACGTATTTGCTTCCGTGATAGGCCGAGACCTCAATGGCGTACAAGTATCCGGACTTTCAAATGTGGTAAAGGAAAGTATGCGTGGTGTTCAAGTAGCCGGCATTGCCAACATCAACGGCAATAACCTCACCGGAGTATCCGCTTCCGGTTTGATTGGAATCACCGGAAACAATTCCCGCGGCGTTCTCCTCTCCGGACTCGCTCAAATCAGTGGCAATAATAACCAAGGAGTCACCCTCAGTGGCTTGTTGAACATCAGTGGAGATAACGCTTACGGCGTACACTTCGGCGGATTGGCCAACATTGCCGGCGGAGATTTCAAAGGAGTAGCCTCTTCCGGATTGTTAAGTGTAACGGGCAAAGATCTTGTAGGTGTACAGCTTGCCGGACTTTCCAACATCACCGGCAGCGACATGACCGGTCTTCAAATTTCCGCTTTGGGCAACGTCGTAGGAGGTAAAGCGAAAGGAGTGCAACTCTCTCTTACCAACATGGCCTTCCGCGCCAAAGGACTCCAGATTGGATTGTTCAACTATTACAAAGAGAGTCTGGATGGCTTTCAATTAGGATTGGTCAATGCCAACCCTCAAACTAAAGTACAAATGATGGTCTTTGGCGGTAATGCCACCAAACTGAATGTCGGTGCCCGTTTCAAGAATAAACTATTTTATACCATCTTGGGTGGTGGTACTCACTACCTTGATTTTGGTGATCAATTCTCTGCTGCCCTCTTCTACCGAGCCGGTTTAGAGCTGCCACTTTACAAGCAACTCTTCGTCAGTGGCGACTTGGGCTATCAGCATATCGAAACCTTTAAGAACAAAGACTACGGCGTGCCTGCCCGTCTATATGCCCTCCAAGCCCGTGTCAATCTGGAGTACAGACTGACAGACCGCTTGGGCGTTTTCCTTACCGGTGGTTATGGCGGAAGCCGTTACTACACCAAAGGTCAGACGTATGACAAAGGCATCATTGTAGAGGGAGGAGTCGTATTATTTAAATATTGAGCGAACAAGCGTCCGCTCCTCAATCCCTCTTATTGTTTTTCCTTAATAAGTCCCGTTCTGTAAGCTACCAGCAACTTTTTCAAATCAGCTATTTGCGTCACGAGTTCCGCACCCTTATCCGTATCCTTCACCCGCATGCGTTGAGAGTTGAATTCAATCACCAATGTAGTTGATTTGATATCCTGCCCCTCTTCTATCGCTTTCTGGCTACTTTGAAACGGTTCGTGTTGCACCAACTGCAAGCCGTGCGAATGATACACCAAGGTATAGCCTGCAATTCCCGTTTCCGGTTGGTACGCTTTTGAGAACCCACCATCAATGACCAGCAGTTTTCCATTGGCTTTGATAGGTTTCTCGCCCTTGATAGTCTTTACGGGAACATGTCCGTTGATGATATGTGAATGAGAACCTCCCGTTACACCAAACTCCTCCAGAATACGGTCGCAAACCTCCGCTTCATTCCGCAAAGAGTAGTAATATCCCTTAGTCTCCTTGTGCAGCGCTTTGTCAGCTATAAAGTAACGTTCAAAGGTAGCCATCTTGTCCTTGTCAAAAGAAGGAGCATTCGATCCGCACCACATATACCATACATAGTCCAGAGCAAACTGCTTCTTGGCCGAACCCTCCTCATCGAAATAAGCCGTCCGTATCAGTTGGTCAGTCTTTAGCAACAGCTTGTGACCCCAATACTCCTTTTTACCGATGCGCACGTGTCTGAAACTGCCATCCGCATTCAAAGGAACAGAAGCATGATACAGCAAATTGCTGTTGCACACTAAATACATTCCCCCATAAGTAAACAAGCAGCGCATGTGCTTCTTCAGCTTTTCACTGTTCATAAAAGAAGTATGAATCCGGCGCACCAATTCACGTTCTTCCTCAGAGAGGCGGTAAGGATCAGCCGGATCCACCGTTGGGAAATTCGTATCACGCAACGGATACTCCTTTCCTTCATACACAAAGATGCCCCGTTCAAAATCAATCTGATGCAACAGCTTCCGATTCTCCATGTCAAAATCCGGACGGCGGTTGATAATCTCCGCTTCCAGCTTAAACTGAATAAGGGTGATAGCCTTGTGCATTTGCGTAATCAACCTCAAGGTCTTCTCATTGTATTCTCCATCCGCAAAGTTCATTTTCGGAGCAAAGAGCGTACAAGGATCTTCCCCGTAAGTATCCATGGCAAAGGTAGCAAGCGGCAACAGATTGATGCCGTATCCATCTTCCAAGGTGCCCAGGTTGGCATAGCGCAAAGACATACGAATCACGTTGGCGATGCAGGCATCATTGCCCGAAGCAGCACCCATCCATAAGATATCATGGTTTCCCCACTGAATGTCGAAGTTATGATAGTCACAAAGCGTATCCATGATGATATGCGCACCCGGCCCTCGATCATAAATATCACCCACTATGTGCAAAGAATCAATAGTCAGCCGCTGAATAAGGTTGCACATGGCAACAATAAAAGCATCCGCACGCTTAGTCGATATAATCGTACTGATAATTACATTAATATAAGCATGCTTATTAGGCTCTATGGTCGATTCGTGCAGCAATTCCTGAATAATATACGAGAATTCGGGCGGCAGCGCCTTGCGTACTTTCGAACGAGTATATTTGGACGACACATTCTGGCAAACCTTCACCAACTGATTCAGCGTAATCAAATACCAGTCGTCCAAATCCGTTTCCTGCTCTTTAATCAACTGTAGTTTTTCTTCAGGATAATAGATCAGCGTACAAATTTCCTTCTTCTCGCTCTCCCGTAGCGTATGGCCGAAGATCTCATTCACCTTGCGTTTTACGGCACCCGATGCATTTTTCAAGACATGCTGAAAAGCCTCGTATTCCCCATGAATATCCGTAAGAAAATGTTCGGTACCTTTCGGTAAGTTCAAGATGGCTTCCAGATTAATAATTTCCGTACTGGCATCCGCAATAGTAGGAAAGCTGCGCGACAATAATTGTAAATAACGCAGGTCTTTGACTATACTTTCCGGAGTAATATCTCCCATACTATTTCTATTATTTGATGATTAACTAATCTACTTTATTCAGGCAAGAAAATCCTTATCCAAGCAAGAACATCAACAGCACTTGCGCGATAATAACCCGTAAGAACATACATAACGGATAAACGGTAGCATACGCCACCGACGGATTATCACCCGGAATGGTATCGTTGACATAATTCAGTGCCATCGGATTGGCCATACTTCCACACAGCATGCCAGCTGTTGTTCCGAAATCCACCTTCATCCATTTCAAAGAGACAATGCCCATAATCAACACCGGAACCACAGTCAATGCGAAACCCGCGCCGATCCATAACAATCCTTCCGGACGGAAGATCGTATCAAAGAAATGAGCCCCCGCATCCAGTCCCAGACAAGCCAGGTAGAGCGACAGTCCCAGGGCACGGAGCATCAAATTAGCACTGCGAGTGGTATAAGTCACCATGTGCATTCTCGGCCCAAACGTACCAATCAAAATGCCCACAACAATCGGGCCGCCTGCCAGTCCCAGTTTCACCGGAGCACTAATGCCCGGAATAGAAATAGGAATAGCCCCCAATGCCAGTCCCAACACAATGCCTATAAAGACAGCCACCAGATTCGGCTCCTTCAAACTCTTGATTGCATTGCCCAATACCTTTTCCACATTTTGAATGGCAGCCGCCTCACCTACCACAGTCAACCGGTCGCCCAGCTGCAAAGTAAGTTCCGCCGTAGCCAACAGCTGCACCCCACTACGATATACCCTGCTGATATTAATGCCGTAATGATTGCGTAAATGCAAAGTTCCCAACTTCTTGCCGTTCAGTTCAGGACGCGTCACTACAATACGTTGCGAAATCAACTGACTATCAATGGCATTCCAGTCAATATCCTCCTTGTTCCAGTCGGTATGTTCCTGCTCACCGAAAAGCACAGTCAAAGCAGGCGCATATTTTTCAGAAGTCACCACCAGCAGACGGTCACCCTCTTTAATTACTTTTTCAGAAGTAGGAATGCTGACCTTCCCATCCCGCCACAGGCGAGAAATAACGAACTTCGGATAATTCAACCCTCCGATTTCCTTGATTGTCTTATTAAAGATAGCAGGATTATGTACCTGAAAGCCCGCTATATACGTCTTGTTCGAATCGTCCTTTTCACTCAGTGCAAGATCCGACTTACGAATCAGCAACTTACGGATAACCAACACGGCAAGAATCACGCCCACTACTCCCAACGGATAAGCCACTGCACATCCCAGAGCCGGTGTACTCGATTCCATTCCCATCTGTATCAAGGTTTGCTGGGCGGCACCCAACGCCGGAGTATTTGTAGTAGCCCCACAAAGAATTCCCACCATATTAGGCAAGGAAATATCAAAGCCGTAACTACCCAGCACCGTCATCAGCGTACCTATCAGCACCACGCCTAAGGCAAGCATATTCAGTTGCACGCCTCCACTTCGAAAAGAGCTGAAGAACCCCGGGCCCACTTGCAAGCCCAGTGCATACACAAAGATAATCAATCCGAAACTTTCCGCATAATTCAACATCTGCGGGTCGATAGACAAGCCAAAATGTCCGGCCATAATACCGGCAAAAAAGACAAACGTCACTCCTAAAGAGATACCGCCTATATGTACTTTTCCCAAACCCAGCCCAATGGCGGAAATCAACGAGAGAATCACCACCGCCTGCAAAGCGGAGTGTTCCACAAACAAACTATATAGCCATTCCAAAGTGTATTCTATTTACAATTTTGTGTTGCAAAGATAGGAAGTATCTGCCGAGGTAAAAAATTTAATGAAAGAAACCTTGAGACAAAAAAATAAGGGATGCGTCTATTCCACAAACACATCCCTCATCCAACAAATGCTTACGCAAGAGTAATGCTCTGATCCAGATAAACATCCTGAATGGCATTCAATAAAGAAACACCCTCCTTCATTGGTTTCTGGAAAGCTTTCCTCCCGCTGATCAATCCCATGCCACCGGCACGTTTGTTCACCACGGCCGTAATCACAGCCTCTTTCAGGTCGGAAGCACCGTGTGATTCACCGCCGGAGTTGATTAATCCTACACGTCCCATGTAGCCATTAGCTACCTGATAACGGCAAAGATCAATCGGGTGATTCGTGGTCAGTTCAGAGTACACCCTTTCGTCTGTCTTTCCAAAATGAATCGCATTGAAACCACCGTTGTTGGTAGGCAGCTTTTGTTTCACGATGTCTGCCTGAATGGTGACTCCAAGATGGTTGGCCTGTCCGGTAAGATCGGCTGCCGAATGATAATCCACGCCGTTGGTTTTAAAATCATTGTTGCGTAAATAACACCAAAGAATGGTGGC
>CALYZE010000043.1 GCA_945607605.1 uncultured Bacteroides sp. | reverse complement strand
AGAGATTACTGAAGAATCGAGGCCGCCGGAAAGGAGCACTCCGTAGGGCACGTCGGACATTAACTGACGCTGCACAGATGCCTCCAGTGCGTTGCGTACGGCAGAAACTTGGGCATGATAGGCATTGGGGTCCATCGTATGGCAGGAATCAGGACGGTTGGCAGCCGGAGTGTAGTTGTCTTTGACGGCATCAAATGTCATCCAGTCGCGGTGATACCAAGCCTGCATTTTGCCTTCGCGCCCCCAATAGAAATGTCCGGGTGGGAAAGGTTCGTACTCCTCGCAAAAACCTTCCAGTGCTTTCAGTTCGCTGCCAAAATAAAGGTGTCCTTCGCAGTCTTTACCTAGATAAAGGGGAATCACGCCGATAGGGTCACGGGCAATCAGGTAGTCATTGGTTTCTTCATCATAGAGGGCAAAGGCAAAGATTCCATTCAGCTCTTCTAAGCACTTCATGCCTTTGTCTTTGTAAAGGGCAAGGATCACCTCGCAGTCTGATCCTGTCTGGAAGGCGTATTGGCCTGCATAGCGGGCGCGAATTTCTCGATGGTTGTATATCTCCCCGTTGACGGCAAGAATCTGTTTACGATCGGGTGAGTATAAAGGTTGTCCTCCCGATTCAGGATCGACGATGGATAGTCTTTCATGGGCCAGGATGGCGGAGCCGCCGACATAAATACCACTCCAGTCGGGTCCGCGATGGCGAATCTTTTGCGCCATTTTCAGCGCTTTGCTTCTTAGTTCAGAAGTTTGTATCTGTATGTTGAAGATACCGGCTATTCCACACATGATGTTTAGGATTTATCGACCCCGCATACTCTGAAAGAGAAGGGGGGACTTTGGTTTATACTTTCGTTGCTTGGGTTCTTAAAAGATATTCGTCAATCTGTTGTGCCACTTTCCGTCCGTCGGCTAAGGCATGCACTACGAGACTGGGGCCTCGGGCTGCATCGCCTGCCACGAATACATTTTCGGCAAACAAGGGTTGTTCCGGCTTCAGGAATCCCATAGCGAGCAGAACCATGTCGGTTTCAATGACCTCCTTTTTACCGGTTGGCTTCAGGGTGGGACGACCACCGTCTATCATCGGAAACCACTCTACTTCTTCGACTTCCACGCCACAGACTTTACCGTTTTTGCCGAGAAACTGATTGGAAGTCAGGCACCAGCGGCGAATGCAGCCTTCTTCATGACTACTGCTTGTTCTCAGTACAAGAGGCCATTGAGGCCAGGGCGTGGCATCGTTGTGTCCTAGAGGTGGTTGGGGCATGATTTCAATCTGCGTGACACTGATGGCTCCCTGACGAATGCTTGTGCCGATACAGTCGGAGCCGGTGTCTCCACCACCGATAACAAGTACCCGTTTGCCTTTGGCATTGACCAACCGGTCTTTCGGGAAGGTTTCTCCGTCGAGTATCCGGTTTTGCTGTGCCAGCAAGTCGAGGGCAAAATAAACACCCTTCAATTCACGTCCGGGTATGTTCAAATCTCGAGCTGTCGGTGTACCGGTACAGATGGCATAGGCGTCGAATCCGGTGGGTAGCTTCTGTACCTCTACTTGAACGTCCCTTTCGAATTGGATCCCTTCAGCTTCGAGAATTTTCATGCGACGGTCGATGACGGCTTTATCGAGTTTGAAGTTGGGAATACCGTAGCGGAGTAACCCGCCTGGCAGGGGGTTGCGGTCGAATATTTTAACCTCGTAACCGTGAGCGTTCAATCGTACGGCAACACTCAGACCGGCAGGTCCGGCACCGATAATGGCTACTTTCTTTCCCTTGCGTTCGGGAATGAGGGGACGGAGGTACCCTTCCCGAAAAGCTGCTTCGGCAATGGCTGCTTCGTTTTCACGGATGGTAACAGGTTCGTTGCACGAAAGTTTCAATACGCATGATTGTTCGCAAGGAGCGGGGCAAATACGTCCCGTGAATTCAGGAAAATCATTGGTGCTGGATAGAATTTCATAGGCTTCGCGCCATTTGCCTTTGTATAGTGCGTCTTGAAATTCAGGATCTTTATTGCCCAACGGACATGCCCAATGGCAAAAAGGTACCCCACAATCCATGCAACGAGATGCCTGCAATTTACGTTCATGACTGTTTAGGGTTTGTTCTACCTGACTGAAATCTGTGATACGTTCGTGTATCGGACGATAGCCCGCTTTCTGGCGAGGAATGTGTAGAAAAGCTTTAGGATCTCCCATTGTGATTTACGCTTTATGGATTTACGAGGGTCTCTTTTAATAATCTCTTTGCATGTCTGCAATCTTCTGTTGCAACTTCCGCATCTGTTCTTCCTGAAGTACTTTTTTGTACTCGATAGGAACTACCTGAATGAATTCACCTGCATAGCGGTTCCAGTCATCGAGCAGGATGCGTGCCAGTTTGGAACCGGTGTATAGATAGTGCTGACGGATCAGTTCATGCAGCTCTTTGCGATAACTTGCTTCTTCGATGAGGCTCAGTTCAACCATTTCCATGTTACAGAAATAGTCGAAGTTACCGTCTTTGTTCCAGACATAGGCCACACCGCCCGACATCCCTGCTGCGAAGTTGCGTCCGGTCTGACCGAGCACTACCACACGACCTCCCGTCATATATTCGCAACAGTGGTCGCCCACTCCTTCCACCACAGCAATGGCACCGGAGTTGCGCACTGCAAAACGTTCGCCTACACGCCCGTTGATGTAAACTTCCCCACGGGTTGCACCATATAGCAAGGTGTTGCCTGCAAGGGTGTTGTTCTCTGCTTCAAAGTTGCTTCGTACCGGAGGCAACACTGCGATGCGTCCGCCCGAAAGACCTTTGCCGAGGTAGTCGTTGGCTTCACCTTCCAGCTTGAAATTAACCCCCGATACCAGAAAAGCTCCGAAACTCTGTCCGGCAGAACCCTTGAACTTGATGTTCAACGTATGTTCGGGCAACCCTTTTTCGCCATATTTGCCGGCGATGACTCCCGAAAGCATGGCGCCGCAAGCGCGATCTGTATTAGCAATGGTGTATTCAAGGGAAACTTCTTTCTGACTTTCAATGGCTTCTGCGGCTGCGTGCAGCATGGCAACATCTTTCACCTGGTCGATGCCATGTTGTGGGTGGATGGTGTGACGGATAGCCGCTCCGTTGTCAATACGTGTCAGCATTTTATCAAAGGTTATCAGCTGATGTTTCCGGATACCGTCCTCTGGCTTACGGAGTATCAGTTCGGTATGACCGATGAGGTCGTCCAGTTTCTCTACACCGATTTCAGCCAGATGCTCGCGTACTTCTTGCGCCAGGAAGGTAAAGAAATTCACCAGGTATTCGCTACGTCCGTGAAAACGTTTACGCAGGTCGGCATTCTGGGTGGCTACGCCTACGGGACACGTATTCTGATGGCATTTACGCATCATGACACAGCCTAATACGATTAATGCGCTTGTGGCAAAACCAAACTCTTCGGCACCGAGCATGGCCATCAACACAATGTCTCGTCCTGTTTTGAGTTGCCCGTCCACTTGCAGCATCACTTGACCGCGCAGATTGTTGAGTACCAGCGTTTGTTGCGTCTCGCTTAAACCTAATTCCGGAGAGATGCCGGCATAGCGGATGGAAGAGGCGGGAGAAGCTCCGGTACCTCCTTCGGCACCGGAGATGACAATTAGGTCGGCTTTGGCTTTGGCTACCCCGGCTGCAATAGTCCCGACGCCACTTTCTGCTACCAGCTTCACACTGATTTTAGCTTGCGGATTGACATTCTTCAAGTCGAAAATCAATTGTGCCAGATCTTCGATGGAATAAATGTCATGATGTGGGGGAGGAGAAATCAAGGAAATGCCGGGAATGGAATGTCGGGTTTGAGCAATCACTTGGTCTACTTTGAATCCCGGAAGCTGTCCTCCTTCGCCGGGCTTGGCGCCTTGTGCCACTTTGATTTGTATTTCATCGGCATTCACCAAATATTCTGTAGTGACGCCGAAACGTCCGGAGGCCACTTGTTTGATGGCACTGCGCAAGGATGTACCGTCTTCGCGTGGCAGGAAACGTGCCCTGTCTTCACCGCCTTCACCGGTATTGCTGCGTCCATGTATCTGGTTCATGGCTATGGCCATCGCTTCATGAGCTTCTTTGCTGATGGATCCGTAAGACATGGCACCTGTGACGAAGCGACGCAGGATGCTGGCTATCGGTTCTACCTTGTCAATGCTGATCGGATTGCGCCGGAAATCAAGGAAGTCACGGAGAAAGATAGGGGCTTCTTTGCCATCCACCATCGCTGTGAATTCTTTGAACTTCTGATAGCTGCCAAGGCGTGTGGCCAATTGCAGGGTACTGATGGTTTCAGGATTCCATGCATGCTTTTCTCCATCTGTGCGGTAAGCATATAGTCCGTTGTTGGGTAGAAGGTGGTCTGTCTTATCGGCAAAACCGGCATTGTGGAAGGCTAGGGCATCGTGCGCCACTTCATCTAAACGGATACCACCTATGTGTGAACTTAATCCACCGAAGTAAGCCTTGCTTAATTCTTCGCTCAACCCTACCGCCTCGAATATCTTAGCTCCCCGGTAGGAACGGATGGTGCTGATGCCCATCTTGCTCATGATCTTGAACAGACCTTTGTAAATGGACTTGATGTATTTCTTCTCTGCCGTGGCATAATCCAGTTGTATTTCTTTGTCCGCTACCAATTGGTTAATCACAGCAAATGCCATGTACGGATTTAAGGCACTGGCCCCGAAGCCCAGCAACAATGCGGCATGCATCACTTCCCGAATTTCACCACTTTCTACAATCAACGCAGTCTGTACACGTTTCCCTACGGAAATCAGATGATGGTGTACCGCACTCACGGCCAATAAGGAGGGGATAGCTGCGTGGGTTTCATCTACATCACGATCGGAGAGTACAATATAGTTTACTCCTTCGGTGACAGATTCTTCTGCTTGTTTGCAGAGTGAAGTCAATGCTTCTTGTAGTCCCTGACGTCCCTTCTCTACTTCAAACAGCATAGGAAGTTTTACGGTCTTGAATCCTTTGTAACGAATGTTGCAGAGGATATCCAATTGAGCATTGCTTAAGATGGGGTGGTTGAGGCGCACCATCTTGCAATGGCTTTCACTCGGAGTGAGAAGGTGCATACCCACGGCACCGATGTATTCAGTCAGCGACATCACCAACTCTTCACGTATCGGATCGATGGGTGGATTGGTGACCTGTGCGAATTGCTGACGGAAGTAATGATAAAAGAGTTGGGGTTTGTCGGAAAGTATGGCCAATGGGGTATCGTTACCCATCGAGTGAATAGGCTCGGCACTCGTGGTGCACATGGGAACAATCAAGCGTGTTATGTCTTCTTTGGAATAACCAAAGGTGCGTAACATTTGGTGGTAGTTTGCTACACTGTAGGCTACTTTACGCCCGCTCTTCAACTCATCCAACTCGATGCGGTTGTTGGCAAGCCAGGTGCGGTAAGGTTTGGCTTCGGCCAGTTTCTTTTTCAGTTCACCGTCATAGTATATTTCTCCTTTTTCAGTATCGACAAGTAGTATTTTGCCCGGTTGCAAGCGCCCTTTTTCCTTGATGTCGCCCGGTTCGAAGTTCATGACACCGACTTCACTTGCTACCACCATCATGTTGTTGTGTGTAATGAGGTATCGGGCCGGGCGCAGACCGTTGCGATCGAGCATACCGCCTGCATAGCGACCGTCACTGAAGAGTAAGGCAGCAGGTCCGTCCCAGGGCTCCATTAAGATGGAGTGGTATTCATAAAAGGCTTTCAAATCTTCACTGATCGGATTCTTTTCGTTAAAAGATTCAGGAACGAGCATCGCCATGGCATGCGGAAGACTAAGCCCTGACATCACGAGGAATTCGAGCACATTGTCCAGTGAGGCACTGTCGCTCATGCCCGGTTGCACAATGGGGCGTATCTCTTTGATGTCACCCAGTGTGGGGGAAGAGAGAACACTTTCGCGTGCTTCCATCCATCCACGGTTGCCGCGTATGGTATTGATCTCACCGTTGTGTGCGAGCAGACGGAAGGGTTGTGCCAGTGCCCAGGTAGGGAAGGTGTTGGTACTGAAGCGAGAGTGTACCAAAGCCAATCCGCTGGTAAAGTAACTGTTGGTCAGATCGGGGAAATAATTGCGCAGCTGCAAGGAAGAAAGCATCCCTTTATAGAGAAGGCTCTTTGTTGACAGTGAAACAAGGTAGAACTCCTCTCGAGAAGGAAGGTCTGAATTACGTATTTTATTTTCTATTCTTTTTCTGATGAGGTAGAGTTTACGGTCGGCAGTTTCGCTCTCTGTAAATCCGGTGATGAAGATTTGTTTGATGTCCGGCTCGCTGGCAAGGGCCGACTCTCCTAATATGTCAGGGCAGGTAGGCACATTGCGAAGATGCATCAAGGTCAGTCCTTCTTTTTCAATTTCTTCGATAATGACACTCAGCATAGCCGATTGGTCGGCTTCGTTCTTTGGAAGAAACAGCAAACCGGTACCGTATTTCCCCTTTTCAGGAACGGGGATGCCTTGCAACAGAATGAATTCATGCGGTATTTGAAGCAGGATGCCGGCGCCGTCTCCGGTTTTGTTATCTGCGCCTTCCGCTCCGCGATGACGCATATTCTCCAATACTTTTAATGCCGATTCAATTAATTCATGTGATTTACCCCCATGAATATTGACCAACATGCCAACACCGCAGGCATCATGCTCGTTGGATGCATCGTACAAGCCCAGTTGTTGAGGCTGTCGCTGGTAAAGCTGTGCTTTTGTTTCGTTGTTAAAAAGTCCTTCTTTCATCTTTATAAGTTTACTTTATTTCCAGTTAATACCTATTTGTGTTGTCAAAATGTGCTGCAAATATATTTATTTGATTTCAAAATGACATAATGATTTGTGGTGTTCTGTCACTTAAAATGCGGAGTAGAAGAGATTAAGTTATGATTTGAAATAAAATGCCTCCTGTTTTATTCTAATCTTACATCAAAAACCAATGGTTTGATTTTAAATCGTAATTAAATCCTTTTGCTTTTGAATCAATGAAAGTTTTGACTTAATGTTATTAAAACATCTTTTTTCTATTCTTTTGGTAAATAAATAGGAGAAAAATAAACTTTATGTTCGCAAGAATGTATATATTTGCAGCGCTAAACAAATACTGATAAAGTTATGTGTGGAATCGTAGGCTATATAGGTCAAAGAAAAGCCTACCCCATTCTTATCAAAGGTCTGAAGCGGTTGGAGTACCGCGGATATGATAGTGCAGGGGTAGCATTAATCAGTGATAATCGGCAGTTGAATGTATACAAAGCGAAAGGAAAGGTTTCGGAACTTGAAGCATTTGCTGCCCAAAAAGATATTTCCGGTCATATTGGTATTGCACATACCCGCTGGGCTACTCACGGAGAACCTTGTTCCGTTAATGCCCATCCTCATTATTCCTCTTCCGAACGTCTCGCCCTCATCCATAACGGCATCATTGAAAACTACGCCGTTCTTAAAGACAAACTTCAAGCCAAAGGTTATGTATTCAGAAGCAGTACCGATACAGAAGTACTGGTACAACTGATAGAGTATATTCAGGACACTCATCACATTGATTTGTTGACAGCAGTGCAGCTGGCTTTGCAGGAGGTTATCGGAGCCTATGCCATTGCTGTGCTCGATAAAGATCATCCGGAGGAAATCATTGCGGCACGCAAGAGCAGCCCGCTGGTGGTGGGTATCGGTGAAGGAGAGTTTTTTCTGGCATCGGATGCCACGCCCATAGTGGAATATACGGATAAGGTGGTTTACCTGGAAGATGAAGAAATAGCCGTTATCCGGCAGGGAGGGAAATTGAAAGTGGTGAACCTTGCCAATGCAGAGTGTTCACATGAAGTAAAAACAGTGGCACTCAACCTCGGTCAGTTGGAGAAAGGAGGGTATCCTCACTTTATGCTGAAGGAAATTTTTGAGCAACCCGACTGCATTCGTGACTGTATGCGAGGACGTATAAATAGAGAGGGTACAAATGTAACTCTCTCGGCAGTGATGGATCACAAAGAACGCTTGCTGGCTGCCAAGCGTTTTGTCATTGTTGCATGCGGCACGTCCTGGCATGCGGCACTGATCGGCAAACACCTCATTGAAAGTTTCTGTCGCATTCCGGTGGAAGTAGAATATGCCAGTGAATTTCGCTACCGTGATCCGGTGATTGACTGCAACGACGTAGTGATTGCCCTCTCACAAAGTGGTGAAACTGCCGATACGCTGGCTGCCGTAGAACTTGCGAAAAGCCGTGGAGCATTTATATATGGTATCTGTAATGCCATTGGGTCAAGTATTCCCCGTACCACGCATACGGGATCGTACATTCATGTGGGACCGGAAATTGGTGTGGCATCCACTAAAGCTTTTACCGGACAGGTCACGGTTCTCGCTATGTTGGCTTTGACACTGGCCCGAGAGAAACAGACAATGGATAAAAAGCAATACCTTGCCATCGTTAAGGAGTTGGGACGGATTCCCGACAAGATGAAAGAAGTGCTGAACTTGAACGACCGCATCGCCAAGTTGTCTAAGATTTTCACCTATGCGCATAATTTTATCTATCTGGGACGCGGTTATAGTTATCCTGTTGCTCTGGAAGGGGCTCTGAAGTTGAAGGAAATCTCATACATCCATGCTGAGGGCTATCCTGCCGCTGAAATGAAACATGGCCCCATTGCTTTGGTGGATGCTGAAATGCCGGTGGTGGTGATTGCTACACAGAACGGATTGTATGAAAAAGTGTTAAGTAACATACAGGAAATCAAAGCTCGTCAAGGAAAAGTAATTGTCCTTGTGACGAAGGGAGATACGGTTATCAGCCAAATTGCCGATACTTGCATTGAACTTCCTGAAACAATGGAGTGCCTTGACCCGTTACTAACTACAGTACCTCTGCAGTTACTCGCTTATCACATTGCAGTTTGCAAAGGTATGGACGTGGATCAACCCCGTAACTTGGCGAAAAGCGTCACAGTAGAGTAATATTAAGAACAAGAAATCAAATAGATAAATGGAACAACTAAAGCATGAATGTGGCGTTGCCATGATACGCCTGCTGAAACCGCTGGAGTATTATGAGGAGAAGTACGGAACTTGGATGTACGGTCTGAACAAGCTCTATCTTCTTATGGAGAAACAGCATAATCGTGGGCAGGAAGGTGCCGGGCTGGCTTGTGTCAAACTGGAATCCAATCCGGGTGAGGAATATATGTTCCGTGAACGTGCTCTGGGTTCTGGAGCCATTACCGAAATCTTTGGTACGATACAGAGCAACTTTAAGGGGCTGACTAAGGAGCAAATGCACGATGCGGAATATGCCAAACGGGTATTGCCTTTTGCTGGAGAAGTCTATATGGGACATTTACGTTATTCTACTTCCGGAAAGTCAGGCATCTCGTATGTGCATCCGTTCCTTCGGAGAAACAACTGGCGTGCCAAGAATCTGGCTCTCTGCGGCAACTTTAACTTGACGAATGTTGATGAGATTTTTACTCGTATTACCGCCATTGGGCAGCATCCACGCCAGTATGCCGATACGTATATCATGCTGGAACAAGCAGGACATCGCCTGGATCGGGAGGTGGAACGACTTTTCAATCTTGCGGAAAAAGAGGGACTGACCGGAATGGATATTACGCATTATATAGAAGATCACGTGGATCTGTCGAATGTGCTGCGTTCTTCCAGTAAGGAATGGGACGGAGGATATGTAATGTGCGGACTTACCGGAAGCGGAGAGACCTTTGCTGTTCGCGATCCTTGGGGCATCCGTACGGCGTTTTGGTATTTGGATGATGAGATTGCAGTGTTGGCCAGTGAGCGTCCTGTCATACAGACTGCTTTGAATGTTCCGGCTAGTTCCATCAAGGAGTTACAGCCCGGTCAAGCTTTGCTCATCAATAAAGCAGGCAAACTGTGTACCACGCAAATCAATAAGCCTCGTGAAGTGAAACCTTGCTCTTTCGAGCGTATCTATTTCAGTCGGGGAAGTGATGTGGACATCTACAAAGAACGTAAACTATTAGGTGAGAAGTTAGTACCTAACATCTTGAAATCCATCAATTATGACCTTGATCATACTGTCTTTTCCTTTATCCCTAATACAGCGGAAGTTGCTTTTTATGGAATGTTGCAGGGGCTGGATGATTATCTGAATGAAGAGAAGGTGCAACAGATTTCTGCCTTGGGACAGAATCTCAGTCACGAAGAATTAGAATCTATTTTGTCTCGCCGCATACGAAGCGAAAAGGTAGCTATCAAGGACATCAAGTTGCGCACGTTCATAGCCGAAGGCAACAGCCGCAACGATTTGGCAGCCCACGTGTACGACATCACGTACGGTAGCTTGGTGCCGGGCGTAGATAATCTGGTTATCATAGATGACAGTATCGTGCGTGGCACCACATTGAAACAAAGCATCATCGGTATTCTCGATCGTCTCCATCCGAAGAAAATCGTGATTGTCAGTTCTTCACCGCAAGTGCGTTATCCCGATTATTACGGCATAGACATGTCGAAGATGAGTGAGTTTATCGCATTCAGAGCAGCCATTGAGTTGTTGAAGGAGCGAGACATGAAGGATGTGATTGCTTCCGCTTACCGTAAATCTAAAGGCCAGATTGGCTTGCCTAAGGAGCAGATGGTGAATTATGTAAAGGACATCTACGCGCCTTTCACCGACGAGGAAATTTCTGCCAAGATGGTGGAATTGCTTACTCCGAAGGGGGCCAAAGCCAAAGTACAGATTGTCTATCAACCCCTTGAAGGATTGCATGAAGCTTGTCCGAAACATCCGGGCGACTGGTATTTCAGTGGTGATTATCCCACACCGGGCGGAGTGAAGTTGCTCAATGCAGCGTTTATTGAGTATGTAGAACAGGCCTATCAGTTCTAAAAGTTAAATCGTTTATAAACAGATGAGAAATGTAATTCTTATCCTCGACGACGGGAGCCGTTTTCACGGCAAGTCGTTTGGTTACGAAAAACCGGTAGCCGGAGAGGTGGTCTTCAACACAGCTATGACGGGGTATCCCGAAAGCTTGACCGATCCTTCGTATGCCGGGCAGTTGATGACTCTCACTTATCCGTTGGTGGGTAACTATGGCGTACCGCCTTCCACTATTGAATCGAACGGTCTTTCTACGTTCATGGAAAGTGAAAGGATCTATGCCGAAGCCGTTATCGTGAGTGATTATTCTGAGAACTACAGTTATTGGAACGCAGTGGAAAGCCTTGGCGACTGGCTAAAGCGTGAACAGGTTCCGGGAATTACAGGGATCGATACCCGCGAGCTGACCAAGTTACTTCGTGAACACGGTGTGATGAAAGGCAAAATCATCTTTGAAGACTCTCCCTCTTCTGAGATGGAGGTTGACATGCCCGACTATGATGCCATCAACTTCGTAGATAAGGTAAGTTGTAAAGAGGTGATTTATTATGCTCCCGATGGAAGGGTATCTTCTTCTCCCTTGAAGGAGGCGAAGGGCAAAAAAGTGGTTCTTGTGGATTGCGGTGTGAAGGCTCATATTATCCGTTGTCTGCTGAAACGGGGGGTGGAAGTCATTCGCGTTCCTTGGAACTACGACTACAACGGTTTGGCATTTGATGGTCTGTTTATCTCCAACGGTCCCGGTGATCCCGACACCTGTGATGCTGCCGTGCAGAATATCCGTAAGGCTATGAGAAACGAGAAACTTCCCATCTTTGGCATTTGCATGGGCAACCAGTTGCTCTCCAAAGCCGGAGGAGCAAAGATATACAAATTGAAATACGGACATCGCAGCCACAACCAACCGGTGCGTATGGTAGGTACGGAGCGTTGTTTCATCACTTCGCAAAACCACGGTTATGCGGTCGATAACAATACGCTGACCGAAGAATGGGAACCGCTTTTTGTGAATATGAATGACGGCTCCAACGAGGGGATTCGTCATAAACGCAATCCTTGGTTCTCTGCACAATTTCATCCGGAAGCTGCCGGCGGACCGACGGATACGGAGTTCTTGTTTGATGAGTTCGTGAAACTACTGTAAATAGAAAAAACATGAAAGAAGACAATATAAAGAAAGTGCTGCTTCTCGGTTCCGGTGCCTTGAAAATTGGTGAGGCAGGAGAGTTTGACTACTCCGGGTCGCAGGCACTCAAAGCCCTTAAAGAAGAGGGTATCTACACGGTTCTTATCAATCCTAACATTGCTACGGTACAGACTTCGGAAGGCGTAGCCGACCAGATTTACTTCTTACCCGTCACTCCCTATTTTGTGGAAAAGGTGATTGAGAAGGAACGTCCGGACGGCATTATGCTGGCTTTCGGTGGACAGACGGCATTGAATTGTGGCGTGGCTCTCTATAAAGACAAGATCTTTGAGAAATACAAGGTGAAAGTGCTCGGTACTCCCGTACAGGCTATTATCGATACCGAAGATCGTGAAATATTTGTGCAGAAGCTCGATGAAATTGAGGTAAAGACGATCCAGAGTGAAGCTGTGAACAATGCAGAAGATGCCCGTCGTGCTGCTGCCGAACTGGGTTACCCGGTCATTGTGCGTGCAGCCTATGCTTTAGGTGGATTAGGATCCGGTTTTTGTGACAATGCAGAAGAACTGGATGTATTGGTAGAAAAAGCCTTCTCTTTCTCTCCGCAGGTGTTGGTGGAGAAATCGCTGAGGGGATGGAAAGAAGTAGAATATGAGGTGGTTCGTGACCGCTTTGACAACTGCATCACGGTTTGTAACATGGAGAATTTTGACCCGTTGGGCATCCATACGGGTGAATCCATTGTCATTGCCCCGTCGCAGACATTGAGCAATACAGACTATCATAAATTGCGTGAACTTGCCATTCGCATTATCCGTCACATCGGCATTGTGGGAGAGTGTAATGTGCAGTATGCCTACGATCCCAGCAGTGAAGATTACCGTGTGATTGAGGTAAATGCACGCTTGAGCCGTTCCTCTGCATTAGCCTCTAAAGCAACGGGTTATCCATTGGCTTTTGTCGCGGCCAAACTGGGGTTGGGTTATGGTCTTTTCGATCTGAAGAACTCTGTGACCAAAACTACCAGCGCTTTCTTTGAACCGGCGTTGGACTATGTGGTCTGCAAAATTCCCCGTTGGGATTTGGGGAAATTCCACGGAGTAGATAAGGAGCTTGGCTCTTCCATGAAGTCGGTTGGCGAGGTAATGGCTATCGGACGTACTTTTGAAGAAGCTATTCAGAAAGGATTGCGGATGATAGGGCAGGGCATGCATGGCTTTGTAGAAAACAAAGAACTCGTCATTCCCGATATCGAGAAGGCATTGCATGAACCTACGGACAAACGTATCTTTGTTATTTCCAAAGCTTTTCGTGCCGGATATACCGTTGACCAAGTACACGAACTGACTAAGATAGACAGGTGGTTTCTGGAGAAGCTGATGAATATAATGACTACCAGCAAGGAACTGAATCAGTGGAGCAAACACCACCAACAGATTGCTGAACTTCCCGTAGATTTGTTGCGCAAAGCCAAGATACAAGGCTTCTCTGATTTTCAGGTAGCTCGTGCCATCGGCTATAAGGGAGAAATCGAAGAGGGACTTCTTCACGTCCGTAACTTCCGTAAGAGGGTGGGCATTCTACCGGTAGTGAAGCAGATTGATACCCTTGCAGCCGAATATCCTGCACAGACCAACTACCTCTATCTGACTTATAGCGGCATTGCCAATGATGTACATTATCTGGGTGACCGTAAATCGATTGTTGTGCTCGGGTCCGGGGCTTACCGTATCGGTTCCTCGGTAGAGTTTGACTGGTGTGGGGTGCAGGCTTTGAATACCATCCGTAAGGAAGGATATCGCAGCGTGATGATCAATTACAATCCCGAAACCGTATCCACAGACTATGATATGTGCGACCGTCTTTACTTCGATGAACTTACCTTTGAGCGGGTGATGGATATCCTCGAGCTGGAAAATCCGCACGGGGTCATTGTCTCTACCGGCGGCCAGATACCGAATAATCTTGCCTTGCGCCTCGATGCACAGGACGTGCCTATTCTCGGAACCAGTGCCAAGAGCATCGACAATGCCGAAGATCGTGATAAATTCTCCGCCATGCTCGATCGCATCGGGGTGGATCAGCCTGAGTGGAGAGCGTTGACGTCGCTGAAAGATATCAATGTGTTTGTCGATAAAGTGGGCTTTCCGGTATTGGTTCGTCCTTCATACGTCCTTTCGGGTGCAGCAATGAATGTCTGCTCGAACCAAGAAGAATTGGAACGATTCTTGCAACTGGCAGCAAACGTGAGTAAGAAGCATCCGGTGGTGGTTAGTCAGTTCATTGAACATGCCAAGGAGGTGGAAATGGATGCGGTGGCACAGAACGGTGAGATTATAGCTTATGCCATCAGCGAGCACATTGAGTTTGCAGGGGTTCATTCCGGTGACGCTACCATTCAGTTTCCGCCGCAGAAATTGTATGTGGAAACGGTACGACGCATCAAGCGTATCAGCCGCGAGATTGCCCGTGAATTGAAGATCTCCGGTCCGTTTAATATCCAGTACCTGGCTCGTGAAAATGATATCAAGGTGATTGAGTGTAACCTCCGTGCCTCCCGTTCGTTTCCATTCGTCAGCAAGGTGTTGAAGATGAATTTCATTGAATTGGCTACGAAGGTCATGTTAGGCATCCCGGTGCAGAAGCTGGATAAGAATCTGTTCGATTTGGACTATGTAGGTATCAAGGCAAGCCAGTTCTCTTTCAACCGTTTGCAAAAGGCAGATCCTGTGTTGGGAGTAGATATGGCCAGTACGGGCGAGGTGGGCTGCATCGGCAGTGATACTTCTTGTGCCGTCCTGAAAGCCATGCTTTCCGTAGGTTACCGCATTCCGAAGCAAAACATCCTGCTTTCCACGGGCACTCCGAAGCAGAAAGTAGATATGCTTTCAGCGGCACGCATGCTTCAAAAGAAAGGGTATACTCTTTTTGCCACGGGAGGTTCCAGTAAATTCCTTGCGGAAAATGGAGTGGAGAACACCCGTGTTTACTGGCCCAGCGAGCCGGAAGGTCAGCCGCAGGCACTGGACATGCTTCACAAAAAGGAAATAGATATGGTGGTGAATATTCCGAAGAATCTCACGGCCGGCGAGCTGGATAACGGCTATAAGATACGTCGTGCTGCGATTGACCTCAACATTCCGTTGATTACGAATGCCCGTCTGGCAAGTGCGTTCATCCAGGCATTCTGTACGATGAGTGTGGATGATATCGCTATTAAGTCGTGGGAAGAGTATAAATAGGAGGTTGACACTTGTACGTCTGAGAGGACGCAGCTGAGTAAGAGGAATGACGCACTTCAACAAGAATGAGGTGCGTCATACTTGTTTTTGATACTCTGCCGGAGTCATCCCCGTCATTCTTTTGAAGAATTTGGAGAAGAAAGAGGGGTTGGGAAAGTTCAACTCATCCGAAATCTGGAATACCAGTAAATCACTATGTTTCAGCAATACCTTTGCTTCAAGAATGATTGCCTGATTGATCCATTGCATCACGGTTTGTCCGCTTGCCGCACGGATGACGGTGCTCAGGTAATGAGGTGTCAAAAACAGCTTATCGGCATAAAAACGGACGGTACGCTCACTTTTGCTGTGCTTGTTGACTAATAAAAGGAAGCGACGGAATAGTTCTTCTTGATGCGAAAGCCGTAGAGGGGTAGTGGTGCACGACTGCTCGTAGATGTATTTGAGGTTATATAGTAGGGAAAGGATCAGATGCTGTATGGCTTCACGGCGGTAGGGAGAACAATGAAGCATCTCCCACACCAAAGAGAAAAAGGAGCCGATAGACGTCCATTCGGATTCGGTGAGTGATAGATGAATGCCATTTCTGGTATAGGTCTCTGAAAGTATGTAGCCTTGCATGGCGGGCAAAAAATCAGGAGTAGGCATGATAGCCTGAAAATCAAAATCAGGACTGATCTCCAACAACTCTATTAATGAATGGTTGGGAATGATGATGAAATCATGAACAGTCACTGCATACTCAATCAGATTGATAGAGATCCTTCCTTGTCCTTGTAGAATACGCAAGACCCTCCCTTCTTTGGCACGATAGGGCTGCTTCACCCGAAACACTTTACTCCCCACGAGTTTAAAACTGCTAATCATAACCAAGTCGTCGTTGATAGAAAGATACTCGGCATTGTCGACGGAGGTCAGACCGTGACGAATATAATCAAAAGTGAGACTGATGGGACTGTTCTTTTCCATGGATCGTTTTTATTAATAATGGATATTTCTGTGGCAAAGATAATAAAGACTGCCTGTTTTTTGTCTTTTCCTACAGAAAGTCGTATTATTGGAACATCTTTACGAACAAATGGATGATAAGCCTATTGGGTTATCTCTCTATCTTTGCATCAGATTAATGAAACAAGAATCTATATGGATATGAAACAAGCTATTCTCTCTTTAGCCTTTCTGCTCACAGCAACGTTGACGCATGCCCAACTCACCTTGGAAGAGTGTCAGCGTGCGGCGCAGACAAACTATCCGTTGGTACGCCAATACGGATTGATCGAAAAGGCGCGTGAGTACGATCTCTCTAATGCCGGAAAGGGGTATTTGCCTCAATTCTCGCTATCGGGCAGAGCGACGTATCAGAGTGATATAACCCAGTTGCCTATCGAACTTCCGGGCGTGGACGTAAAGACTGCTCCGAAAGATCAATACCAAGTGATGTTGGAGTTGCAGCAAACTCTTTGGGACGGAGGAGATATTCAGGCCCGAAAGCGTTTGACGCGTGCCGCTTCAGAGGTGGAGGTAGAAAAGCAAAACGTGGACATGTATGCCTTGAACGACCGAGTGAACCAGCTTTTCTTCGGCATCTTACTGTTGGATGAACAATTGAAGCAAAACCAACTTTTGCAGGATGATTTGAAAAGAACTCACCAAAAAGTATCCAGTTACCTGATCAACGGCATTGCCAATCAAAGTGATCTGGATGCCGTCAGTGTGGAGTTGCTGAATACGAAACAACACTTCATCCAACTGGAAACTTCACGCCGGGCCTACGTGGATATGCTTGCTGCTTTTATCGGCAAAGAACTTTCTGCTGATACCTCGTTGCAGAAGACGGCTCTTGAAGAACTGGAACCGATGGATGCAGGCATGAACAATCGTCCGGAGCTTCGACTGTTTGATGCTCAAAATGAGCAACTGAACATACAGGAATCTGCCTTGAATGCAAGACTCATGCCTCGTCTCGGCCTTTTCGTACAGGGGGCTTATGGCAATCCGGGACTAAATATGCTGAAAGATGAGTTTAGCGCCTATTACATAGCGGGTGTGCGTATGCAATGGAACTTCGGTAGTCTCTATACCTTGAAGAACGATCGTCGTCGCATAGACAACAGCCGTCGGAAGGTAGAAACCGGTCGGGATGTCTTCCTCTTCAATACCCGCTTGCAGGAAACCGGGCAGCATGCGAATATCGCATCCATGCGCAGGCAAATGGTCGATGATGATGAAATTATCCGTCTGCGTGAAAACATCCGCCGTGCCTCCGAAGCCAAGGTAGAGAATGGCACGCTGACCGTCACCGATATGCTTCGTGAGATCACCAACGAAAACATGGCACGCCAAACCAAGGCCTTGCATGAAGTGCAGTTGCTGATGGGCATAGAGCAGTTGAAGTATATCAAAGCTTTCCCTTCCGTTTCTTCTTCGAAAGAGAGAGGAGAACGATAGTCCTGCCAATTCGTAAAGAAAGTAATCCTAAAACTCAATGAAATATGAGAACATTTTTAAGAACTATAAGTAAGAAGAATCATTTAATCACTCGCCTCTCTTTGGGAGTGAAGTTAGGGGGAGGATTCTGTTTTCTTTTCCTTCTCACCGCCTGTGGTAGTGGAATTTCGGAATACGATGCTACGGGAACGTTTGAAGCAACCGATGTCATTGTCTCTGCTGAGGCTTCCGGAAAAATACTCAATCTGGAGGTGGAAGAAGGCACGTTGCTGAAGGCGGGACAAGCAGTGGGTATCATTGATACGGTTCAGCTTTATCTGAAGAAACTTCAGTTGGAAGCCAGTGTCAAGTCTGTAGAAGGACAGCGTCCCGACATTCTGAAACAAGTGGCTGCTACGAAAGAACAGATTGTGCAGGCACAGCGTGAACGCGACCGTGTCACGAATCTGCTTCGGGTAGGTGCGGCCAATCAGAAACAGTTGGATGATGCCGAATCTTTACTTGAAGTCCTTCGCAAACAACTGACCGCCCAAAACTCTACGCTACAAAACAGCGACCGAAGCTTGACGTGGCAAAGTTCTTCTGTCGGCATTCAGGTGGCACAGATGGAAGATCAACTGAAGAAATGCCACATCGTTTCTCCGCTGACGGGAACCGTCCTGTCTAAATATGCCGAAGCCGGAGAATTGGCGGGTCCGGGCACACCCTTGTTCAAAGTAGCCGATATGGAACAGATTTACTTGCGTGCTTATATCACTTCCGAACAACTTTCAGAAGTGAAGTTAGGACAGCAGGTTCGGGTTTATTCAGATTATGGCAAAGAGGTACGGAAGGAATATCCGGGTGTGGTTACTTGGATTTCGGATAGCTCCGAGTTTACTCCTAAAACGATTCTTACGAAAGATGAACGTGCCAATCTGGTGTATGCTATGAAGGTAGCTGTGAAGAATGATGGAATGTTGAAAATAGGAATGTATGGCGGTTGTAACTTTAAATAACGTCTGTAAACGCTACGGTGAGGTGGAAGCCTTGCGGGGGGTGTCGTTGTCGGTGCAACCGGGTGAGTTGTTCGGCATCATCGGCCCTGACGGGGCGGGGAAGACCTCTCTTTTTCGCATCCTTACCACCTTATTGCTGGCCGATGGAGGTACGGCTACGGTGTGCGGCCTCGATACGGTGAAAGATTACAAAGCCATCCGAAAGCGGGTGGGGTATATGCCCGGACGCTTTTCTCTTTACCCGGATTTGACGGTAGAAGAAAACCTGAGCTTCTTTGCGACTGTTTTCCATACCACCATCGAAGAAAATTATGACTTAGTGCGCGATATCTACCAACAGATTGAACCTTTCCGTACACGCCGTGCCGGAGCTTTGTCAGGGGGTATGAAGCAGAAGCTCGCCCTTAGTTGTGCCCTTATTCATAAGCCTGATGTACTTTTTCTGGACGAGCCGACTACGGGGGTTGACCCCGTTTCGCGCAAAGAATTCTGGGAGATGCTTCGCCGATTGAAAGAGCAAGGAATCACCATCATTGCTTCCACTCCGATTATTGATGAGGCACGCCAGTGCGACCGCATTGCTTTTATTCATGAAGGGGAGATACAGGGTATTGATACCCCTGACCGTATTCTGAAGCAGTTTGCCCATATACTCTGTCCTGAACGGTTGGAGCACGAGAAAGTGGAAAATAACGAAAACTATGTGATAGAAGTGGACGGGCTCACCAAGCGTTTCGGTTCTTTTACAGCGGTAGATCATATCTCCTTCAAAGTACATAAAGGCGAGATCTTCGGTTTCTTGGGTGCCAACGGAGCCGGCAAGACTACTGCCATGCGCATGCTCACCGGATTGAGCCATCCCACAAGCGGGAAGGCACGTGTGGCAGGCTTTGACGTGGCTACTCAATCGGAAGAGGTCAAAAAAAATATCGGTTACATGAGCCAGAAGTTCTCTTTGTACGAAGACCTCAAGGTTTGGGAGAATATCCGTCTCTTTGCCGGCATCTATGGAATGCCCGAAGCCGAAATTGCTTTGAGAACGGATGAACTGCTTCTCCGACTGGGGCTGGAAAAGGAGCGTGATACGTTGGTGAAGAGTCTTCCGTTAGGATGGAAACAGAAGCTTGCTTTTTCCGTTTCCATTTTTCACCAGCCTAAAATTGTCTTTCTGGATGAGCCCACAGGAGGGGTAGATCCGGCTACCCGTCGCCAGTTCTGGGAATTGATTTACCAAGCTGCCGACCAAGGTATCACCGTTTTTGTTACGACCCATTTTATGGATGAAGCAGAGTATTGCGACCGTATCTCCATTATGGTGGATGGTGTAATCTGTGCACTTGATACACCCGAAAAACTGAAAGAACAGTTTGGAGCCGATACCATGGATGATGTTTTCCAGCAGTTGGCTCGTCAAGCGGTCAGAACGGCTGATTGACGCAGATAAGAGTGTAAGCTGATGCAGATAAGTGCGTAAGTTAGCACACAGATATTACTTTGAAAATAGATT
>CALYZE010000042.1 GCA_945607605.1 uncultured Bacteroides sp. | reverse complement strand
TTTATTGAAGGCGATTATCGACTTTTGCAATGAATTAACCCACTTTATGAGATAAGAAATGAAAAACATGCTGCTAAAAAACTACTCGAAAAATGTAATTCTCAACTCTATCACGTTCAATCAATGATTTTTTTTATTGTATAACCAAATATGCTATTATGAAACAAAAAGCAAGAAGTATGAAAAGCAAGCTTCTCCTTTTGTTGGCGCTACTGTTGATGGTGCCAATAGGAGTATTTGCTCAAAACATTACTGTGAAAGGCACGGTATTGGACAGTACGGGTGAGACCGTAATTGGTGCCACGGTAGTGGAGAAAGGTAATGCCTCCAATGGAGCTACTACCAATTTGGATGGTAATTTTACTCTCACTGTTCCCAAAAACAAGAAACTAGTGGTTTCTTACGTTGGAATGGAAACACAAGAAGTTGATGCCGTGACAGGTAAGACATTAGTAATTACATTGAAAGATGATTCTCAAGCATTAGAGGAAGTCGTAGTAATTGGTTACGGAGGTAGCAAAGCACGTAAGGACTTGACCGGTTCGGTAGGCTCCATCTCGGGTGCTAAGTTGGCTGCTGTTCCGGTTACTTCTGCTGCAGTTGCTTTACAAGGTAAGATTGCCGGTGTGCAGGTAACTACGGTAGATGGAGCTCCGGGCGCGGATATCAATATTCGCGTGAGAGGGGGTACGTCAGTAACACAGAGTAACGAACCACTTTACATTGTCGATGGTTTTCAGACAGATAATATCAATGATATTCCTCCAACGGATATTGCTTCTATTGACGTATTGAAGGATGCTTCTTTGACAGCTATTTATGGAGCAAAAGGAGGTAACGGTGTAGTGGTGGTTACCACGAAATCGGCTAAGGAAGGTAAAGTACAGGTTGGATTGAATGCACAGATGTCTGTGAGCCATTTATCTAAAAAGTTAGATTTGATGGATGCTTATGATTTTGCTGATTATCAATATGATTATGCATCTGCCGGTGGTAACCGTAGCTCGGAGGCCAAGTTTTTCCGTGCTAACTTCGGAAACCCACAAGATTTGGATATTTATCGCCGTGCCACTACACACGATTGGCAGGATGAGGTGATGGGAGAGACTCCATTAAACTATTCTACAAATGTAACAGTGGGTGGAGGTTCGGAAAAATACCGTTTTAATATTTCGTTGACTCAGTCGGAAGACAAGGGTATTATTATGGGATCTGGGGTACGTCGTACGAATTTGAATATGAAGCTACATACTCAATTAAACAAACAATTGAGCTTGCAATTGAATCCCAAAGTAGCTTATCGTCGTGATACCGGTGCCGGAGGTAATAATATCGGTAGTGGTGGTGTTATTGATGTGTTACGTTATCGCCCGACTAATGGTTTGCGTGAATTTGCTTTCTGGGATCCGGCTACGGTGGATCCGGATGATGAAGCAATCTTTGAATATACTAATCCGAAAAGCGATATCAAAGAAAATACGTTGAAGAAGCATGCTTATAGCTATACCAATCAACTGGCTTTGGAATGGAAGCCTATCAAGGGAATGATACTGCGTACGGAAGGTGTACATTTCATGTCGTTTACGGATGAAAATCGCTTCTATGGCGCCATGACGAATGATGGACAAAAACAAAACAAACTTCCGATTGCCTCTATTAAAGATAGGCGTACCGAGAAATTCACTTGGACCAACACGGCTTCTTATAGCTTTGATTTAAAAGAACTGCATAAGTTTTCGCTTCTGTTAGGACAGGAGGTTCAAAGCAGGCAAACCAAAGAGACTTTTATAAAGAACCGTTATTTCCCTCGTAATATTTCCGCAGACAAGGCTCTAAATAACATGAATCTTGGTAAACCTTGGGAAAGTACCACTTCACTCTCTACTCCGGAGCGTACTGCTTCATTTTTCGGACAGGCTAACTATAACTATGACCATAAGTATCTTGCATCTGTGACGATGCGTGCCGATGGTTCTACTAAGTTTGCTCCGGGTGAACAATGGGGGTATTTCCCTTCAATATCTGGTGCATGGGTACTTTCAAAAGAAGGTTTTTTGGCACAAAATGAAATCATCAGTAACTTAAAACTGCGCGCTGCTATCGGTTTGGCTGGCAATAACCGTATCGATGACGATATGTGGCGTTATCTCTATTCTGTGAATACTACTTCGGGACCGGCTTTCGGTGAGGCTACTGAGAATGGCGAACAGTGGTATGGCATTGGTGATGGTAAAACCTATCCCAATGTGAAAATTAAGTGGGAAACGACCTTGAGTCGCAACGTTGCTTTCGATCTTGGGTTGTTTAATGACAGATTGACCATTACTCCGGAGTTTTATTGGAATACGACGAAAGATTTGCTTTATACATCGGATGTTCCTACTGTATCCGGTTACACAAAACAGATGCGTAACATCGGTCAGGTAACCAACAAAGGATTTGAACTGAGTATCAATGGTGATATTTTACGTGGTAAAAATTATGTGCTGAGTGGTAATCTAACTTTTGGTCTCAATAAAATGGTGGTTGACAAACTGAATGATACGGATGATGTAGTCTGGGATCAGAATGATCGTTGGAAGTCTAGCTACATGGACTACTGCTTGAGAGTGGGTGATCAAGTTGGTTTGATTTACGGTTTTGTTTATGACGGACTTTATAGTATGGATGAGTTTAATTTTGATCCTAATCAGAACTTTTTAGCAATTCCCAAAGAGGGCACTATTATCAATACTGTACTTGATAACAGTACTTCCGGTGACGCTACTTTACCAGGGAAAATTAAGTTTAAAGATTTGAATAATGATGGTGTGATTGACGAGAATGACCGTACTGTGATTGGCAATACCAATCCAAAATTTCAAGGTGGTTTCGGATTGAGCGGACAATGGAAAAATTTTGATTTCACTGCCAACTTTAATTACATGGTTGATTTTGATGTAAATAATGCAACTGCTTATCAACTTTCTTCGGCAGAAAGCAACAGTAAAAAGTTTTATAATGTACTTTCTAAGTTTAGAGATAGTTGGCATTACTTCAATCCTGCAGATGGTGATAATTATTACAAGAACTATTGGATAGATAACTCTGTAGAAGTGTATCGAGCCGCAAATGAGGGAGTTACTCTTTGGAATCCAACGGACGTAACCAACAAAGTAACACATTCTTATTTCATAGAAGATGGATCGTTCCTCCGTTGTCAGGATATCACCATCGGTTATACATTACCTTCACAGCTCACAAAGAAGTGGGGCATGTCAAAGATTCGCTTTTATGCCAGTGGTTCCAATCTTTTCATTATCACCGGCTATTCTGGCTACGATCCAGAAGTGGATGTACAGACAGGCTTGACTTCTGGTATGGATTTTAATCGTTACCCTCGTAGTCGTAGCTTCGTATTTGGTACTAATATTACTTTCTAAACTAACTAAAATGAACAGAAATATGAAACTTAAATATATTCTTGTTACTGGTCTGCTTACAATGGGATTTTCTTCATGCAGTGATTTCCTGGACGTGGATGCTCCTTCAAAATATGACAATGAGTATATATTCAGTGACAAGACAGAAGTAAATCGTGCTTTGAATGGCGTTTATGCTCAATTGTTGAGTAATGATACTTATGGAAGTGCCTATTTGGGAACGTTTTGCCTGAATAGCGACGTGGACATGAAAATTTATACCAATGATGTGGCAACAACCAATAGCTATCGCCGTTTCGACTGTTCTCCGTCGGGTGGAGAGATAGAGAAAACGTGGAATGCCGCTTACAAGGGTGTAGAGTATGCCAATAACTTTATCTATCAATTGGGAAATAGCGAATTGTATACTGAAGGTGACGAGGAGTTATATCAGATGATGGGCGAAGCTAAAGTGTTGCGCGCCATGTTCTATCACGATTTGACTGTCATGTTTGGTGACATTCCTTTTTCTTTGATTCCGGTATCCGGTGCTGATGACAATAGCAGTTTGATGTTGCCTGTTACCGATCGTGAAGAGGTGCATAAGGCGTTGATTAAAGACTTGGAATCTATTGCTTCTAAAATGAAATTTGCGACAGATTTGAGTGAAGGGGTTGAACGTGTTTCCAAGGAAATGTGTTGGTCTATGATTGCACGTATGTCATTGACGTGCGGTGGATATTCACTTCGTCCGGATATGGGGAATGCAACTAGTTATGGTAAAATGGAACGTCCGGCCAACTATCAGGAGTATTACGATATTACTCGGCAGTATTGCGATTCAGTCATTTCTTCTGCTACCCATCGTTTGAGACTTTCTTATCGCCAAGTATTTATTAACGAATGTAACTATGTAGTCGTAAACAACGATGACCCTATTTTTGAGATTCCTTTTGGGAAGAACTCAACAGGTAATATTGGATATATGCAGGGACCTACGAGTAGCCTTAACGAAGGAAACACAAGTGGTACGAATATTTGGGGCGAGAGTAAAGGTGATGCTCGTCTGAATGCTCTTTATCGTTTCATGTTTGAGGAAGAAGACTTGCGTCGTGACTATGTCAATGGTATGTGGTATTATAAGTATGATGGAACCCCGGTACTTCGTAATGACCGTACTGTGCACAATAATAAATGGTCTAAGTTGTGGTCTACTTCCAGTATGGGAACGAATAGTCAGGGTAGTACCGGCATTAATTATCCCTATATGCGTTATACCGATGTCTTATTGATGTATGCTGAGGCTGTAAATGAACTTGAAAATGGAGTAGGTGGTGCGAATGGAGCCAAAGCTGTTGATGCTTTGAGTCAAGTACGTAGCCGCGCATTTGCTGATGCAAATCAGGTAGAATCTTACCTGAACAAGGTGAGTGCTAATAAAGAAACTTTCTTGAAAGCAGTATTGGATGAACGCAAGTTTGAATTTGCAGGTGAGAATATGCGTTGGAGAGATTTAGTGCGCAACAACAAATATGGTGAAGAGGTTTATTATTCGTTTATGCGTTATTATGGAGTAGCAACAAACGGAGAATCTACCATGGACATGGAGGATATTTCGTTACATGATGGTAAAGATGCCGATTATTGGGAAAATAGCCTTCCTTATACCATTTATTATAAGGATGATAAGAAAGGAGCGCCCAATCCGAACAATATCAATGAGTATCCTAATATGAGTATGAATATACTCCAATTCTATGCCAATTGTCTCTATAATAAAAAAGACAATCCGGTGACAGCCGGTGAGACGGGTTGGACTCAGACTAGTCTTTTTGGTTGGTGGAATGAAACGGATGGTTTGCCTGAAAATGAAATGCTCTATTCATTCTATGGCTATATTCGTGGCGATTATCGTGGTAATATTTATATAGTTCGCGATGGAAAAACGGAAACTCCTTCTGTGAATAACCTCCCGCCGGTTCGATACATTCTTCCTTATCCCAATACAGCCATTCAGCGTAGTGCGGGTCTTTATAAAAACTATTACGGTTATTAATCATGTTAATCCGATGTTGAAATATGAAAAATAAAATTTTATATACTTTGCTAGCTCTCTTTTGTGTCTCCGTTTACTCATGTAAAGACGATGACGTGGCGCCCAATGAAGATGGTACTGTGCCTGATAGAGAGTTTATGACTATGTTCCGTAAAGATCATAATACCGGTAAAGGGGATGATGAACCTTACGCGAGTAAAGTGGTTGATTTGAATGATATTGAATTGCGCTGGTATGGTGTAAATGATTGTGCCGGCTATGAAATCAAAATGGCTTTGCAGCCCAATGTTTCTTCTGGACTGGCGGCAGATTGGGAAAATCCGAATTATATTCTAATGGATACTATCGTAGGACCGGATGTGTTGGATCTGAAAATTGAGAATTTAGAATATAGCACAAGTTATCGGTTTGCTATTCGTACGCTCTCAATAAAAGGTGAAGGGTATCATTCTAAATGGTATGGATATGGTGACGGTCGCCATTGGGCTGACTGGTTTGGATTGGATACGGAGGTACGCTATGCCACTCCTGACTTGATTGTAATTGATAACATTACGAAAGAATCATTTCGTTTGAACATTGACCGTGTAGCGTCAGGGCAAATTTATGATCCGAATGAATTTGAAGTGGATGCTGATGGAAACTTTGTTGTACACATTGTTTCGGTAGCACCGTCACCCACTAATCCAAATGCTCAAGTACCTGAAAGATGGAAGAATTATACCATCTCTGAGGAGGACTTTACGCGTGGCTATATCGATATAGATGGATTGGATATGAATAGTGTATATGTAGTGAATGCCGAAAACTTGAATAACCCTATTCATGTAGATGCTATCTACAATACTTGTACGGTACGTACGGACGGTGAACCGGGTGACCCTTTGTTTTTAGAACATAACGTAGATCCGAATGATACCATCCCGGGTGCTGTAAAATATCAGGCAATGTGCCTGGACAAAATTTTGATCGATTATACGGCAGATGCCTCTTTGACGGAAGGTACAATCTTTGAATTGGAAGGTGGAAAGGTTTACTATTTTGCCAATAATCCGACTCTTTGTAAGGGGGTGACTATACGCACTCGCCAAAGTGACTTGGATGCCGGCAAGGGGAATGCTAAAATTTACTTGAATGGTATGTCCGAGAATCCGGATGGTACGGCAGTGTCTTGTAACTTTATGTTTGGTCGCCAACCGCAATCGGGTGAGGCTGATGCCCCTATTAATGTAAAATCTGTCATCTTTGAAGACATTGACTTTGATAGTCCGCTTGCTACCAACTACGGTGATGGTAAAGCTACAGGAAACTATTTTGCCAATATGTATTCAAATGGTATGGCTGTGACATTCAATTCATTTGAAGTGAGAAGGTGTACATTCCAGCGTATGATTCGTGGATTTATTCGTGTACAAGGTTCTAAACGTAAGGTGTTTGAACAGATGATAGTAGAAGACTGTATCTTCTACAATAGTGGTTACTATGATAACAATGGTGCTGGTTACGCCTGGATTGCTGGTGACGGTAAAGATCCTAAATCGAATATATTCCGTGATATGGTTTTCCGCGACAATACGTTCTACGATTCACCTCGTACAGCTCTGTTTACGGATAATAACAAAACTTTGGCATGGCCTGCCAGTGTACAATATAAGATTACGTTGGAAAATAATACATTTGTAAACTTCAGTACTCGTTCTTCCGGTCGTTACATCTTTAGCTTGCGTATGTTGCCGGGTGGTAGTCAGATCGTAGCCAAAAAGAATCTGTTTATCCAGACTAGAGCAACAGGTGATGAACGTAATATGAATTTTAATGGTATGGATATTCGTAGTTTGGAAGGTACTGGTCCGAAAGAGATTACTTTCGATATTGCTGATAACTATGCAGTATCTTATGATACCAGCAAGCAAAAGGATGACGGTATCTTTACAGGTGGTGCCTTTAGTGCCAAGAAGAATAGTGCTGGTGCATTTCTTGATTTTACACCTGGTGTAATCAAGGGAGCTGATCAGTTGATTGTGAAAGTAGGCTCTACTCCACTCTCCCCGACAGATTTGATGGTTGATCCAAACCCACCTTATAAAGATGGTGATAAAGATATGCATGAGATTACTACGGAGCAACTAATGCGTGGATTGAAGTTTAATAAGACAGACAAAGTGCTCAATCATGAAATCTACAAATTAGGTGTAGGTGCCCCACGTTGGAGATAATATTTATTATCAAGATACAAGTCTATATGAGGCTGTGAAGTTTTGTTGGACACTCTTTGTAACTGAAGGGCATTTCCTCTAAGGGAGATGCCCTTTTCATCAGTTTATCAAATATTTCACTTTGATTTCTTCTTTTTTGTATAGATACAATTGTATCTTTGTTGCAAATGCTTGATAATTAAGTTGAATCTCATTTTAATTTTCGTAACGATTAACATAAAAACCATGATGAAACAGAAACTTATCTATTTACTGCCTCTCCTTCTATTGACCGGATGTGGGCAAGTTACTTACAAGAATGCGTCTTTATCGCCGGAAGAACGAGCGGAGCTTTTATTGAAAGAATTGACGCTCGAAGAGAAAGTGTCACTAATGATGGATGGCTCCAAGCCTGTGGAGCGTTTGGGAATTAAACCCTATAATTGGTGGAACGAAGCACTTCATGGAGTAGCACGTGCTGGGCTGGCTACTGTTTTCCCTCAGCCCATTGGTATGGCGGCTTCTTTCTCGCCGGAGGCGGTGTATGAAGTGTTCAATGCTGTATCTGATGAGGCTCGTGCCAAGAATACCTATTATGCTTCACAAGGTAGCTATGAACGCTATCAAGGATTGACTATGTGGACGCCTACGGTGAACATTTATCGTGATCCTCGTTGGGGAAGAGGCATTGAGACCTACGGTGAAGACCCTTATCTGACCAGTCGCATGGGGGTAGAAGTGGTAAAAGGATTGCAAGGTGGTAATGATGGCAGGTATGATAAACTGCATGCTTGCGCCAAGCACTTTGCTGTACATTCCGGACCGGAATGGAATCGGCACGAGTTCAATGCGGAAAATATCAAGCCGCGTGATTTGCACGAAATCTACTTACCGCCTTTTGAAGCATTGGTGAAAGAGGGAAAAGTAAAGGAAGTGATGTGTGCCTACAATCGCTTTGAAGGTGATCCGTGTTGTGGAAGTGATCGTTTGTTAATGCAGATTTTGCGAGACGAATGGGGCTTTGACGGTATTGTGCTTTCTGATTGCGGGGCGATCGCTGATTTTTATAATGACCGTGGTCATAAAACGCACCCCGATGCTGAGTCTGCTTCAGCTTCAGCCGTATTGAGTGGAACGGACTTGGAATGCGGTTCAAGTTACAAAGCATTGGTAGAGGCAGTGAAGCAGGGTAAAATAGATGAAAAGGCAGTAGATGTAGCTGTGAAACGTTTATTGGCTGCTCGCTTTGCACTGGGTGAGATGGATGAACCGGAGAAGGTATCTTGGACGAAGATTCCTTTTTCAGTAGTTGCTTCTGCAAAACATGATTCATTGGCGTTGGATATTGCACGTAAATCTATGACCTTGTTGATGAATAAGAAAGAGATTCTCCCGCTGAAACGTGGAGGTCTCACTGTTGCTGTAATGGGACCGAACGCCAATGATTCCGTTATGCAGTGGGGAAATTACAATGGGATGCCGTCGCATACTGTTACTATTCTAGATGGGGTACGTAAGGCATTGGGTACTGATGATAAATTGATTTATGAACAAGGTTGCGGATGGGTAGAAAGAACATTGATTCAAAGTGCTTTTAGCCTTTGTCAATCAACCGATGGGCCGGGATTCAGTGCACGTTACTGGAACAATGTGACTCGTGAAGGTGAACCGGTGACTACTACTCAAGTTACTACTCCTTTCCAATTTTGTACATCCGGTGCTACAGTCTTTGCGCCCGGGGTGAATCTTACGGATTTCTCAGCTACATATCAGAGCATATTTACTCCTGAACAATCCGGAGAAGTGGTTTTTGAAGTATATGCTTATGGTTCCGGACGTTTGCGCATCAATGGTGAAGAAGTAAGAGGCTTTTCTAATAAGCATGGAGGACGGAAGTCTACCTACAATTTGAAAGTACAGGCGGGTAAACCGTATGATATAGAACTTGACTTTGAATATCTCAGAAGCGATGCTCAATTGAATTTTGACCTTGGTTTCAAAAAAGAAGTAGATATCAATAAGTCAGTAGAGAGGGTGAAGGATGCGGATATTGTGATTTTCGCAGGTGGCATCTCTCCGAGTCTTGAAGGTGAAGAAATGGGTGTCAATCTTCCCGGATTCAAGGGAGGTGACCGTACGGATATAGAATTACCTGCTGTTCAAAGAGAATTAATTACTGCTTTGGAGCGTGCTGGCAAGAAGGTTATTCTCGTCAACTGTTCAGGTTCGCCTATTGGTTTGGAACCGGAAACAGAAAAGTGTGAGGCTATCCTGCAGGCATGGTATCCCGGTCAGGCTGGTGGTACGGCCGTTGCTGAAGTCTTGTTTGGCGATTATAATCCTGCAGGACGTTTGCCGGTAACATTCTATCGGAATGTTTCACAGCTTCCTGACTTCGAAGATTACAGTATGGCAGGTAGAACGTATCGTTATATGACCCAAACCCCTCTTTTTCCTTTTGGATATGGACTAAGTTATACTATTTTTGAGTATGGACAAATGGTGCTAGACAAAGTGAAGATGGGTACTGGACAGACGTTGAAACTGACTATCCCGGTGACTAATAAAGGTGGCCGCAACGGTGAAGAGGTCGTGCAAGTCTATTTAAAGAAACATGATGATGCAGAAGGCCCCAATAGAGCACTGCGTGCTTTCAAACGTGTGACTATTCCGGCTGGAAAAACAGTGAATGTTGAATTTGAATTAAAAGACAAAGCACTGGAATGGTGGGATAAGGAGTCCAACACGATGAGAATTTGTACTGGTGCATATGATATAATGGTAGGAAGCAGCTCACAAACAGAAGATTTGATACAGCGTTCTATTACTATTGAATAATGAAATGATGAGCGATGAATGAGGGGTTGTTTATGCGAGAGCACCCTCATTCATCGCTCTTTTTGTTTATTCTTGTTTTCTCCCTTTATTATATTCGGAAGGTGACATTCCGAATTGTTTTTTAAAACACTTGCTGAAGTATTTTGGATCATTGAACCCCGTCATGTAAGCTACAGAAGAAATATTGTATTCTCCGCTGTCTATCAGTTGCTTGGCACGTTTAATACGCATTTCTCGGATAAAATCGATAGGAGACAATCCAATAATGGATTTCAGTTTCTGATAAAAGACAGTACGCCCCATGTTCAGTTGTTGGGCAAATTCGTCTATCGTTAGATCAGCATTTTCCATTTCCTTTTCCATGACTTCCATGACTTGTTGCATGAATTGCGCGTCGAACGAAACAATCTGTGGTTGCGACGGGGTGATTTCTATATTGGGTCCTGAATCTTCTTTTTGTTTTTCTGACCATTGCTTTAAATACAGTTCTTGTAGTTGCTTGCGCTGTTGCAATAACGTTTTGATACGTGTTTTCAAGTAGGTTGAACTGAATGGTTTTGTAATATAATCATCAATACCTTGCTCCAACCCCGAGATGCGGTCGTCCAATGAAGATTTGGCAGAAAGAAGTACAATGGGAATATGGCAGATGTCACGATCTTCTTTAATGGCTTTTACCATATCCAACCCATCCATTACCGGCATCATGATATCACTGATGATGAAATCGGGCAGATGTTGCTGAGCGAGTTCCAAACCTTCTTGCCCATTAGTGGCTTTAATGACATGGTAGGTATCGGCCAATATATCATATAAGAAACTGCATAATTCAGCATTATCTTCCACAATGAGTAGGGTGATGAGCTCTTTGTGTAGAACTTCCTGCGCATCAGTTGCCATATTTGTGACTTTTTCTTTATCCTCTTTAGGAAGGAGAGTGGGACTATCGTCCAGAATAAATTCAGTATTTTCTTTTCCTTCATAAACAGCTGGTTCCATGGGTAGTGTTATGATGAATTCACTGCCTACTCCCAATTGACTGTTCACTGCAATGGTTCCTTCATGAAGTTCTACAAGTTCTTTGACGAGCGACAATCCAATTCCCGATGACGGTTGCAGGATATTGTTATGCACCAGAGTTTCGAAACGTTGGAATAAGGTTTGCTGTTTTTTGAGGTCAATGCCAATACCTTCGTCTTTGACTGATATGGAAAGTTTGCCCTCTTCTGCATCGACATGTAGAATGATGCTTTTATCTGCAGGAGTGTATTTAAAGGCATTTGAAAGAAGATTGAAAATGATTTTCTCAAACTTGTCTCGATCTGTCCAACAGTAGATTTCTGTCTGATTCGTCTGCAAACGGAAAGTGATGTTCTTTTCGTCAGCAATGAGGTGGAAGTTATCCATGACCCGTTCTAATAAGGTGATAATATCCGTCTTTTCCAGCAGCAACTTCATCTTCTTGTTTTCTATTTTGCGGAAATCAAGAATCTGATTGACTAGGCGTAACATACGTTCGGTATTGGTATGTACCACTGTCAGGTGCTTGCGAGCCTTGGAGGAAAGTGGCTCATACTCCAATATCTCACTTATTGGACTGGTAATGAGTGTCAATGGCGTACGGAGTTCATGTGATATGTCCGTAAAGAACCTTAGTTTGATATTCGATAACTGATGTTCCAGATTGATTTGGTGATGTAATTTATAAATATACAATATGATATATACAATGGTGGCTGTGAACAGGATGAATACTAATACATACAGTACAATTGCCCATGGAGTTTCCCAAAAAGTAGGAAGCACGCTGACAGAGAGAGTGCGTAGATTATTTGTCCATACTCCATCACTGTTGGTAGAGCGAATTTGTAATTCATACTTTCCCGGTGGTAAGTTGATGTAGTTTACCGTACGATTGTTGTCTACTTCGTTCCATTGTTCTTCGAGTCCTTTCAGTCGGTATGTGTATTTGATGGCAGAAGCATCTGCATAGTCTAATGCAGCAAATTGGAATGTGACGTTCCGTTGGGATGGTTGTAATTTAAGCTCTTCTAAGTCGTTGATGGATGTCTTTTGATTGATGCCTTGTATCTTTAGTCCGGTGAATGCAATGGGAGGTGTATAGCTACTTTTTTTGAACAGAGCAGGAACTACATTGGCAATACCACTTTCGGTACCCATTATCAGCTGGTCGTGCCAAACGACTGGTGAAGCTTCGCTGAAGAAAATCTCTTTCTGCAGATATTTCTCATCGTAATTGTCAAAAGTTCCTGTTTCCGGGCTAAACCTTGACAATACATTTTCTGAGATTACCCATAAGTTTTTCTGAGAATCTTCTATCATACCCAACAAGAGGTCTGATGAAAGTCCTTCTTGTTTCGTGTAGCTTTTAAAACGGATGTGATCGGTTAATAAATTATCGGAAACAATCTGATTGATTCCACCCGTAAAAGTGAGTATATAAGTATGCTTCCGGCTGTCTGTGTAAATATAGGTTACATCGTTGCTGCATAAGCTGGAGGCATCGTAGGGCATACGTATATTCTGGTGGAACTGAATTTCTTCTGGCTTCTTGAAGTCAGCGGAGAATGTGAGCAATCCTTCTGTTGTACCGAGCAGAAGTGTTTGATTGACTTCCGTGATGGTTCGTGTCTTCAAATATTTATTATGTGGATAGTGAGTCAGTTGGTTGCCTTTGTGCAAGAATCGTATTCCTCCTTCAGGAGTCTTTTCCAATAGATTCAATCCATTTCCATATGTACATATCCAGATTCGTTGTTGACTGTCTTGGAAAATCGAATAGATGCTGTTATTACTTAAGCTATAAGGATCGTCTTCTTTGTGAGAGAATATTTGCATGTTGAAACGATCTTTCCCTTCTTTCTTCAGTTTGAAGAGACCGTCCCATTTACTTCCCATCCAGATATTTCCTTGGTTATCTTCCATGAAGCAATAGATGTTTCTGGAGAATGAAATCTTCTCAGAAATGATAGAACCGGTTGGGCTTAGGTATCCCTTTAAACTTCCATCGGCATTGTATATTCGTACGATTCCTTTTTTGGTGGCTATCCAGAGCCTTTTTTGACTGTCTACCAGGAAGGCACGTGTGTCAAATCCATAATCCAGTGTTTTTACTTGGCAAGCATTGGGAAAAAAGGACATCTTGTTCATTTTGTAGTTATCGGTGAACCAGAAGTTTTTTTGATTGTCTATAAAATAATTCAGAATGACGGGTGTATATTTCGATTCCGGGTTATTGTAATCAGTATAGTAGAGTTTCAACTTCTGGTCTTCCCGATCATAGTAGCTTAAACAACCTAAGGTGGGAACTACCCATAGCGTTCCCTGGCTATCTTCAAAGATGGCGTTCTTACTGCTTCGTTCGGCTTTCGGCATATCCTCTGGAGCGGTTTGGTAATATTGTTTTTCTCCTGAATGCGGATTGTAACGCATTATGCCGGGTATGTCTGTGTAGATCCAAAGTTCGTCGTGACTGTCTTTGTAAAAGAATCGGGCTGTAAGTGGCTGTGAGGTAGTGCGGATGTCGGCCCATTTAAACTGTTTGCTCTGTGCATAATAGGAGATAATTCCATTTTGGGTACATAAACCCAAAGAGTCTTTTCCCAAGTTTTGGATATTTTCCAACGTAGCAAACTCGTAGGGTATGTTTTTAAATTGCAATTGCCTGCTTTGGAGATTATAGATGGCAAAGCGGTTATTGTCTGATAGGAGATACATGTTTCCGTTATTCTCAACAGCTCGTTTAAAGATGGTGTTGCCGGGCATTGACTTTTGACCGATAATTTGCACTCCTTTATCAGTCAATATCCATTCATCTCCTTCTGTGTCTTGAAAAACATCCGCTATTCGAGAGCCGGGTAAGTTTCCTTGTTGAGCATTATAAGGTTGAATACTCGCTTCCTCCCCTCTTTTAAAAGCTTGTTCGTCTATTCTGAATGCACCTTGGTCGCATACAATCCAGGTTATACCTTTTGAAAGTGCATAGATTTGTTCTACTGTGAAGATCTTTTGCTCCTTTTTCTCAATAGAATGTAGAATGTCTATAAACTTTTCCTCTTGGCTATCAAATAGGTAGATCCGGTTGTCATAGGTTTGGCACCAGATGTCACTGTTCTGATTGGGTGTAATAGAATATAGCCGATTGCTGGTTAGTGTGCATCCATCTCCGGGATGGGCTTTGTAATTTTTGAAGGTATAACCATCATATTTACTTAATCCGTTCCAAGTAGCAAACCAGATAAAACCTTTTGTGTCTTGTACAACGCTGACCACTGCTTTTTGTGGCAGACCATTGTTAATAGAAAAATGTTGTATTTGGCAAATAGGCTGCGCGTTAACTATCAGAATATTGAATAATAAAGCACATAAAAAGGAGATAATACCTTTGTATTTCGTATCCATAATTTTAAATTTAATGGATGCAAAGATAACAAAAATATGTAACCTTTAAAAATATTAATCCTAGCTATTTTTCTTCTACTTTCGTTGCTTATATCAGAAAATAATAAATATATTTGTGATATCACAATGATATCAATTAAATCAGTAGAATATGGAAACAAAAGAATGTGCTTTCAGTGGTTTGAAGATGAATGGGTTTTTAGTTTTATTCTTTCATCTGGTGGTACTTACAGTCGTGATAATTTTTGGTTTTATCACTTCTGTCCCTACAATGATTCTCTCTGTGTTTTTGTCTGTTGTGTGGCTGATTTTATTTGCCGGATATATGCAACTCGAACCCAATGAAGCGCGGGCGATGGTGTTCTTCGGGAAATATAAGGGAACATTCAAAGATACGGGTTTCTTTTGGGTGAATCCTTTTCTGGATAAGAAGAAGCTTTCGCTCCGTGCACGCAATTTGGATGTCGATCCTATCAAGGTTAATGACAAGATAGGCAATCCGGTGCTGATAGGTTTGGTATTGGTGTGGAAATTGAAAGATACGTATAAGGCTATGTTTGAAATAGACTCACAGACGATGGCTGCCTCTGTGCCGACAGCAGCGAATGCGAACCAAATCAGTGGTGCCAATTCAGTGGCCAATCGCATGAATGCGTTTGAGAACTTTGTGAAGATACAGAGTGATGCTGCGTTGCGTCAGGTAGCCGGACAGTATGCTTATGACGATAATGAGGCTGATACGAAAGAATTAACACTCCGTTCCGGTGGTGAAGAAATCAACGAACAATTGGAGCAAAAACTGAACGAACGTTTAGCTATGGCCGGTATGGAGGTGGTGGAAGCTCGCATCAATTATCTGGCTTATGCTCCTGAAATTGCTGCTGTGATGTTGCGTCGTCAGCAGGCATCAGCCATCATTACAGCTCGTGAGAAAATTGTAGAAGGAGCCGTTTCTATGGTGAAAATGGCTCTTCATAAACTATCGGAGGAAGAAATTATTGAACTGGACGAAGAGAAGAAAGCTGCAATGGTATGCAACTTGTTGGTAGTGCTTTGTGCCGATGAGGCTGCACAGCCGGTGATCAATACGGGAACGTTGAATCATTAAAACATCAAAAAATGAGAATGAGACTTACGTTTATGTATAGGTGGTTATTCTTGCTTGGTTTCCTACTGGGAAATGCCTATCCTGTTTTTGCTCAAAACACTCAGCTGGTTCGTGCACAGCGTATTTATGAATGGTTTGTAGCCGGACAAGGAGATAGTATTCATGTCGCTTTAAATAAAGATTTGCAAGAGAAACTGGCACCTGCTGTGTTCAACGATACTTTCCGGCAAACGGAAGGAGCATTCGGAAAGCTGAAATCAAAAGGTGATTGGAAGACGGACAATGTTGGAGAAGTGATAATCTATTATCGTGATTTGGAATTTGAACGTTACAACCTCCGTTTTATGCTTGCCTTTGATGCGGATGGAGGTATGAATACGATTCGTTTGGCTCCGGTTCCAGCAGCTTCTGCTGCTAAATCGGAGAGCTATGATGATACAAAACTAGTAGAAAAAGCGATCACTGTAGGCGCTGATGGTTTTAAACTTCCAGGCACGTTGTCCATCCCCAAACTAGCTGTTACCTCTGGCGCACGGAAGATGCCGTGTGTAATCTTAGTGCATGGTTCGGGGCCTAATGATCGTGATGAAACGGTAGGACCTAACAAACCGTTTCGTGATCTTGCCTGGGGATTGGCTGAACGGGGTATAGCTGTGGTTCGCTATGATAAACGGACTAAGGTTTACGGCGTGAACAGTGTGCCTGCCGGGCGTGTGCTTGATTATGATACTGAAGCTGTAGAGGATGCCTTGGCGACTGTGTCACAAGTTTCGACTTTTCCTGAAATAGCAATGGATAGCATTTATGTCTTAGGGCATAGTTTAGGGGGCACGTTGGCTCCTCGTATTGCTGAAAAATCAAAAGGCTTGGCAGGAATCATTATTCTTGCCGGCTTGGCACGTCCGTTGGAAGATACGATTGAAGAACAATTTGCCTATATATCTTCTTTGACGGACTCTGCAGCCAACTCCAAAGCGCAGCTTACGGAATTGAGACGGCAAGTAACCAATGTAAAAAAACTAGGTACGGATACCTTTAATAAGCAAATCCCGTTACCATTAAATCTGCCCCGTTCTTACTGGGAGTTTGCCAATCATTATAAGCCGGTAGAGATAGCTGCTCATCTAAAGCTACCCATATTTGTTCTCCAAGGAGAAAGGGATTATCAAGTAACCATGGAAGACTTTAGTTTATGGCGTTCCGGTTTGTTGAGTTGTAAGAATGCATGCTTCAAATCTTATCCTAAATTGAACCATTTACTGCAAGAAGGTAGTGGCAAGTCGACTCCCTTTGAATATACCCAAGCTTCACCTGTACCTTCGTATGTTATAGATGACATCGCTTTCTTTGTAAGGGGAGGGCGTGATTTTCTTTGAATACTGATCGAATATTGAATACAAACCCTTAATCACTAAAAAAGTGGCTAAAAAAGAAACTTCAACCAAAAACTTTGTTCTGCGTGTAGATACTGCGACAATGGATGCTCTTGAAAAATGGGCAGCCGACGAATTTCGCAGTACCAACGGCCAGCTTCAGTGGATTATCGCGGAGGCATTGCGGAAGAGTGGGCGGATGAAGAAATCTAAAAGTCGTTCGTCTTTAGAAAAGAAAGAAGAAGGGCAGGATTGATTCTATGCCTCAAAGATAGGAGGGTGACACTTGTTGTTGGCTTTCTATTTGCACATCATGAGGAGGTGCTGCTCCCTTCTCACTAAATTTACTCTTTATTTCATTAAAACTCACTTACTATGATTAATCTTGGTCGCTATTCCGGTAAAAAAGCTCCCAATGTTCGTTTTCATCCTGTTCTGGTTGACCGCTTGCTGGAAGGGGCAGCTTTCCTTTTAGTTTTGATTCTATGGGGATGTATTTATTGGTTTTATACTCTGAAAGAAGTTGTCTTTACGCCAAACGCTTGGATAATCGGTGGCTTTTCTTTAGTCAGTTTTATGATTCTAGGAATTTGCAGTTATCTGCCTGTGCGGTTTGTGAACTTCCCTGTACCTGTCAATGAACGGAATATAGGTATTCAGTATCTGTTGGCTATTCGTCTCACCCGGGTCATGAATGTAATCTTAAACCTAATGTTCCTGTCGGGCATGCTCATGGAATATAGTCAGCTGTCTTCCGTCTTTTTCGGAATCTCATTTCTTTTACTGATTCTGGCTTTTATAGGCTATTATATACTTGCTTATAGGTATAGATGAGCGTGTGAGAGTTTTGGAAACTGATAATATACCTAATTTATGGGATTGCACCACTCCTGCTGATGCTGTATCTTTGTATGATCAGATTTGAATGAATTAGTTAGTCATAATTACGTAACCACTTTTATGAAAGTAAAAGAATCCCTGTTTTCCGATGCGATATCGTGAGACAGGGATTTTACTTTATGGGCTCCGGATTGAGCTGCGGCTGTTTCCAAGCTACTATTACAAGGTGTCTTTAATTTCGCTCAGTTTCACCAGTTTATTTACAATGGCATAAATAGTGAGTCCTGCCGGAGAATGTATTTGCAGTTTACGGGCAATGTTACGACGATGGGTGATGACTGTGTGGATGGATATGTACAGATGATCTGCAATGGACTTGTTGGTCATCCCCTTTACCACACAAGTAATGATTTCCTTTTCACGCTGACTAAGAATTTCTTGTTCGCTGTCTTTTTCCTCTTCCTCTTCCTCTTCGGTGTGTAGCAAATGATTAATTTTAGTGCTTATGACATCAATATCGTCACAGATGGCAAAATTTTCATCATACTCCTTCAACGTGTGATTGTCGATTATAGAGCACACCAATGCTATGTATTTGATGCCGGATTTTCCATTTTCAGCCTTAAAGGCAGGCAAATCAAACCATCCGCCGAAGGCGGGATTGATGATGATGATATCAGCTTGGTGCATGCGGATATAGCTTTGTAGAGATTCCGGTGAGGATATTTCAATAGGATGTGCATTCAAATTAGGAATGCGTTTCAATACAGCCGTAAGACCGCTGCGAATAATGACTGATGTTTCTGCGACGACAATTTTAGGTGAAACATTATTGTTCATCTTTCAATCTCCTTTCTAGTTGTGCCACGGCAGGAACAAACAGGTAATCTTCTACTTGACAATGTGAAGCCAAATCTTGTTCGCAATTGTAAACATCGAATAGAACAGCATTAAGGAGGTTGTTGTTACCTTTTTCCGGATAATATTTAATGATAATATTTTTCAATTCTTTAAGCTTGGTATCTATTTGATTGTGTTTGCTGGCAAAAGTAGTAATGTTGTACTCTTCAGAGAGTTTGCCTTGCAGTAATTGTTCAGCATAAGTGAATACGGCTTGGTTTTCATATTCCATGTGGCGACGTACTTCTTTGGCGTATTCATCAAAGAATTTTAGAATGAGGAAAGCTACATCGTTGCTGCCTGAACAGTCAATGGCCTCGATTAACTTGCGGCGGATGACAGGTAGGTTAAAATCAAGGAAATAAGTATGGGCTAGTTTTAGATATTCCATGAGGGCGGATATGGAGAAGTCACTCTCATTTCCGCTATACGAATACTGCTCTTCGCTGATAAAATTGGCTACGGCGAGGAATGTGGGGCAATCAACACCTTGGCTTTCACAGACGTCTTTCACTGTTTTGTCTCCGAATCCCAATGATAGACCAAAACGGCTCATCACCATTAATAAGGAGTAGTTGTCGCAGATAAGGTCGCTCATCTTGTCTGTGGCTCGGTATTTATGTTGTTCATTCATTGTGTATTGCTGTTTCTTTATTCTCTAATACGTGCACAAAGTAACGGCTTTTATCCGAATCCTGCAATCCCTATTTATAGGTATTCCGCTTACAAATAAGAGGTTGTTTCCTTTTGTCCTATCAGATCATGTTCTTGCGGTAGATTGCTTTTAACACGACTCAACTAAATTAAAACAAACGCTCACTTTATGAAAAAGGCGTTGTAAAAGGCGATAAAATAGTAAAACTATAGGGTTTAGTTTTATTTAACGATAAAAAATAGTTTTGCAACTATTTTATTTAGTTATTTGTGGAAAACAAAGAAGAATTATGAAAGGATTGACTGCAAAAGAAGAAGAACTTATGAGTTTTTTCTGGGGGAAAGGCCCCTTATTTGTAAAAGAAATATTGGCTTTTTATGAGGCACCGAAGCCACATTTTAATACACTTTCCACGATTGTCAGAGGTCTGGAGGATAAGGGCTTTCTAAGTCATAATACGTATGGTAATACCTATCAATATTATGCAGTGGTGAGCGAGGAAGATTTCCGTAAACGGACTCTGAAGAATGTAATCAGTAAATACTTTAATAATTCCTATCTCAGTGCAGTTTCATCATTAGTGAAAGAGGAAGACATCTCACTGGATGAACTGAAACAATTGATACAGGAAGTGGAAAAAGGGAAAACCGAGAATCTTGATTGGGTAGAGATGCTGGATAGTGATGGAGAATAGAGTCTGTAAATAGTTAAATAGTAAATATATGGGTTTATTCTTCGTTTATATACTCAAATCATCTGCTTGCTTGACGATATTCTATTTGTTTTATCGTCTGCTACTAAGCCGTGAAACTTTCCATCGCTTCAATAGATTTGCTTTGCTGGGCATTTTGGTATTATCTTGTCTACTTCCGTTGATTGAAGTCAGCGTGCATGGGCAAACAGAAGTACACCAGGCAATGATGACATTGGAACAATGGTTGTTGCTGGCTGATGCGATGAATGCGGCGGAGGTGGAAGTGCAGGCACAGGCTGTCACCGTTACCTGGATACAAGTAGCATTATTACTATATCTATTGGGAATCTTTTTCTTTATTTTCCGGAATATCTATTCACTGATACGATTGTTGATGTTGCTGAAGTCTGGCACGAAAGAGAGTATCAGTCACTATTTTCCAGATAGAAAGCACGTGATAGTGATTGTGCACGAGAGCGATATTGCCCCATTCAGCTGGATGAAGTATGTTGTCATTTCCCGAAAAGATTTGGAAGAGAACAGGCGGGAAATTTTGATTCATGAACTCGCACATATCCGCAATCGACATTCTGTGGACTTGCTGGTAGCTGATATCTCTATCTTTTTTCAATGGTTCAATCCTGCTTCCTGGTTGTTGAAGCAAGAATTGCAGAATATTCATGAGTACGAGGCAGATGAAACAGTGATCAAGG
>CALYZE010000041.1 GCA_945607605.1 uncultured Bacteroides sp. | reverse complement strand
TTATCATTCATCACTTATTTTAGATTAATGAATTTCTATTTCATCTACATATAGATCCGATGGGATAGTAGCATCGGGCGTGTCTTTACGGCAATCTATGCCATTGCGAATCGTTCCTCCACTCTTCAAAATTACTTTTACATAACGTGTTTCGGTAGGATTAAAATTGAGTGTATCTGTAAAGATCTTTCTGCCATGTTCCGGATACTCACGGGTATAAATGGATTGGGCAATGGAATGATATTCTTTTCCGTCTGTTGATACTTCTATATGGGCTGCTCCTGCAGGCAAAACTCGAAAAGCGGGATTGTAAAGCGTTCCATAAGTAACAGCATTAATAGTCGTTGGTCTTTCTAAATCTACAATGAATACGAATTCATTATTGTTTCTACTAATTTTAAAAGCTACCCATGGGGTAAAAGAAGCTATATTACCACGTTTACCATTTGTGAGCCCTAAGGTGGTGGTATCTGCACCTAATACATCGTTTTCACTAAAAATATCTCCATTCATCCAACCACAATTAGGAATTGTAGTATAACGCTTTCCGGTGATGAGATTGGCGTACACTTCTTTTTCTGTTACCTTTCCCAACATCTTACCCTTCTTGAAAGCTGCTGCTTTTAAGTGTATGGCACCGTTCCATACAAAAGGCTGGGCATAAAGAGTAGAAGTAGCATTCGGATTACTTCCGTCGGTGGTATACCTAATTTCTGCATCTGGGTAGAAACATTCCAACACAGCTTTTAATGTATCGTTATAGACTCTTGTATTGATATATGCATCATAGAAACTACGGCATGCTTTCACATTCATGATATCCATGCGCTGAAAGTCTTTAACCATGCGTTGGCAGAAGTTTCTGAAGTTCTTGTTACTATCTTGTGTCCATCCCGTTTCTGCTAATGCAATGGCGCGGGGAAACGCTTGATAATCGCGGCGATCGTCATTTTGCATATACTCGGTCCAGATATTTCCCTGAATGCCTATGATGTGTTGTTTGAGAGAGGCATCGGCATCTTCGGGTACAGGATTATAGCTGTATGTCTTTTTCAGAGTGTTGTAACCGCCAATGGTAGTAGGCGCCGTTGCGGGCTCTTCTTGGTATTGATCTAGGTATGCATACGGACTTGGAGTCATAATGGCATCGTGGTTGGCCTGGGCTGCATGGATACCACCTTGTACACCTCGCCAAGACATTACGGTGGCATTAGGGGCCAGTCCGCCTTCCAAAATTTCATCCCAACCAATAATGTTTCGCCCCTTACTATTTAAATACTCCTCCATGCGAGAGATGAAATAACTTTGTAGTTTTTCTTCTTTCGTATGCTTTTTGCTATCAATGACATTGGGGGTTGTATCCTCTTTTAAACCGAGTTTTTTAATAAGGGATTGGCAATGTATGCAATCTTTCCAAGCAGTTTTGGGACATTCGTCTCCACCAATATGGATGTACGAACTAGGGAATAATTCGATTACTTCCTCTAATACTCCTTCCAGGAATTTGAAAGTTTCTTCCTTGGGACAGAATACTTCTTTGAAAATGCCCCATTTACCGGTTACTTCATAGGTAGTATCCGGGGTACATGAAAGTTCCGGATAAGAAGCGATAGCAGCCAATGCATGTCCCGGCATTTCTATTTCTGGAATAACAGTAATGTATTTGCTGGCTGCATAAGCCACTATATCCTTGATTTGTTCCTGAGTGTAATATCCTCCATGCTCTTTGCCATCGAAGATTTGTGGCCAGTTAGTGAAGTAATAATCTATCAATGTCTCTTTTCGCTTTGAACCTATCTCCGTCAGTTTGGGATATTTCTTGATTTCGATACGCCAACCTTGGTCATCGGTCAAGTGCCAGTGGAAAGTGTTCATTTTGTGCATGGCAAGCATGTCAATGAATTTATAAATGTAATCAATGGAGGAAAAGTGACGGCAAACGTCCAGCATTAGGCCACGATATGCAAATCGCGGTGCATCTTCTATTTCTACAGCGGGTAGTGACCAGTCTTCACGCTTACTTAATTCTTTGCCGTATATGGCAGGAGGTAATAATTGATAAATAGTTTGTATCCCGTAATAAAATCCGTTAGGTTGAGAAGCGGTTAAAGTAATGGTATGGGGAGTGATTGATAGCTTGTAACCTTCTTTAGGCATACCTTCTGTTGTAATGAAACGAATTTCTTGCGAATGGATCAGTTCATGCGTAGTTTTTTTTTGCATGGAGATATCCGATACTTTTTGAAGATGGTTACTAAAGTTCTCTGCAATAGCTTGTACTTCTGGAGTACAATCAGTTGTGACTATGAAAACCTTGTCCGTCAGTTGAAAACGACCTTCTTGAGGGGCTATTTGATTGGGCAACGGAATAATGCTGTATTCGTTCAATATTTCTTTAGATGCTTGTTGACATCCGAAAAGGGAAAGGAATAAACTTGCCCAAAGAAGGAGCTTTAAAGTGTTTTTCATGATTTGAACTAGTGTTAGGTTAATAAATAATAGGAAGAAATTCAGTTAACGAGTAGGGGGAGCTAGCTATTATCCTATCTTGCTTATTTTCTTAAGCTTTTCTTCGTCTATGATCTTGATTTTGCGTCCATCGATGGTGATTAAGCGTTCTGCAGCAAACTGTGATAAGGTACGGATAGCATTGGATGTTGTCATATTCGACAAGTTGGCTAAATCTTCACGCGAAAGATAGATACTTAGTGTAGAGCCATCTTCCTCTAATCCATAACTTTCTTTGAGGAAAATCAGAGATTCAGACAGTCGTCCGCGGATGTGCTTTTGAGTTAGATTCACAGTACGTTCATCAGCAATACCTAAATCGATGGCTAATTGCTTGATGAAGAATAAGGCAAGATCGTTGTTTTGTGTAAGCAGCGTCATGAGAGCAGTCATAGGAATTTGGCAAACAAGCGAAGGCTCGAATGCAGATGCTGCGGTAACATAATCTGTTTTTGCAAAGTAGGGGCGGTAACCGAAGTATTCAACTGGCTTAATCATGCGGATAATTTGACTTCTACCCCCTACACCGTCTTTGTAGATTTTTACTTTTCCGCTCAATAGACACATTAAGTGAGTAGGCGTCTCACCCTCACAATGAATGATTTCGTTTTTCTTATAATTCTGGAGTGTAAAATGGTTAGCAAGAAATTCCCGCTGCTCTTCGTTTAGAGGAGACCATATATCGGCAATCAACTCCGGAACATTGATATCAGACAAGTTTATTTTTACCATAAATGCTGCAAAACTGTGTTATACAGCACAAATGTAAAAATAAAAAATTAAATATTACACAAAGGAGACAAAAAAGTGATAAAGTGATGGAGTGATAAAGTAATAAAGGAGAGCAATACCCTAAAGTTAACCAACTTTATTACTCTATCACGTTGTCATTCTATCACTTTATCACTCTGTTTCATTTAGTGAACAGTAATTCTCTATATTTGGGTAGCGGCCATATCTCGTCATCAATTTCCATTTCGAGGTGATCGATATGATTGCGAATACTATCCAGATACGGACGGACGGTTTCTTCGTAGGCGAAAGCTTTATCTTTATAATTGTTCATGTGGTTGGCTACTTTACGTGCTTCAGTCATCTCATGTACCAATACTTTGATAGCAGTGACACGTTTAGATATTTCACGAACGAGCTCTTTGCGGTCGGCACTAAGGACCTCGTATTCTTCCGACGAAAACGTTTCGCGTAGACCACGCAAGTTTTCTAATAAGCGATTTTGATAAATGACAGCAGTGGGAACGATGTGGTTGATAGCAAGATCGCCCAATACACGGCTTTCAATTTGTACCTTCATGGTATATTTTTCCAATTCCACTTCCAGACGACAGGCAAGTTCTGTTTCGTTAAAGATGCGTTCGCCTATGAGGACGGAACGAGATTGATTGTCTATATAATGCATCAAAGCTTCGGGGACGTGACAGATATTAGTTAATCCGCGACGGGCAGCTTCTTCTTTCCATTGTTCGGAATAACCATCTCCTTCAAAGCGGATGGGTTCGGATGAAAGAATCGTTTCTTTGAGGATACGGAAGATTGCTTCATCTTTGCCTAGCCCTTCTTCCATTAGTTTGTCAATGGAAACTTTGAATTCATTCAGTTGATTGGCCATGGCAGCATTGATGGCAATCATGGCGGCAGCACAGTTGGCTGTAGAACCGGCGGCACGAAATTCGAAGCGATTGCCGGTAAAAGCAAACGGAGAGGTACGGTTACGGTCTGTAGTATCTAATAGAATTTCAGGAATACGGCCGATACCTAACTTCAGTGTCGTCTTTTCCTCAGCTGTCATCTTATTGTTGCTAACTTGGCGTGCTATCTCGTCAAGAATATTAGATAGTTGTGCTCCTAAAAAAATAGAAAGAATGGCAGGAGGAGCTTCATTGGCTCCTAAACGATGGCTATTGCCCGCACTCATGATAGAAGCACGCAGTAAATCTTGATTTTTGTAAACCATCATCAAAACATTTACCAAAAAAGTAAGGAAAAGCATGTTCCCTTTCGGGTTTTTCCCAGGTGCAAAAAGATTGACGCCTGTGTCGGTACAGAGCGACCAGTTATTATGTTTACCCGAACCGTTTACTCCGTTATAAGGCTTTTCATGCAGCAATACGGCGAAGTTATGTTTACGGGCGATGCGTTTCATTAAATCCATTACCAATTGGTTGTGGTCATTGGCAAGATTGGCATTCTCAAAGATGGGTGCCAGTTCAAATTGATTCGGGGCTACTTCGTTGTGACGCGTCTTTGCCGGGATACCTAGTTTATGACATTCAATCTCCAATTCTTTCATAAAGGATGTGACACGTGGAGGAATAGAACCGAAATAGTGGTCTTCCAATTGTTGGTCTTTGGCAGAAGAGTGCCCCATCAAAGTACGTCCTGTCAAACAAAGATCCGGACGAACGTTGTATAACGCTAGGTCAACAAGGAAGTATTCTTGTTCCCATCCTAAATTGGTATAAACGCGTGTCACATTCTTGTCAAACAGCTGGCATACGTCTGTTGCTGCTTTATCTACTGCGGCCAATGCTTTGAGTAGCGGAGTTTTGTAATCTAGCGCCTCACCGGTATAAGAGATGAAGATGGTAGGAATACAGAGTGTCGTATCTACTACAAATGCAGGAGAAGAGACATCCCATGCTGTATATCCGCGGGCTTCGAAGGTGTTTCTGATACCTCCGTTGGGAAAGGATGAGGCATCTGGCTCTTGCTGGACGAGTAGTTTACCCGAGAAACGTTCGATGACTTCTGTGCCTTCACCGAACTCAATGAAGCCATCATGTTTTTCGGCAGTCCCATCGGTTAAAGGCTGAAACCAGTGTGTGTAGTGAGTGACATTGAGGGATTTTGCCCAACTTTTCATACCGTTGGCAATAAGGTCTGCCATTTCACGACTGATGGGTACACTTTTCTCAATAGCATCTGTAACAGCTTTGTAGGCTTCTTTAGGCAGATATTCCTGCATTTTCTTACGGTCGAAAACATGACTTCCGTAGTAGTCGGATAGTCTGTTTGAAGGAGGAATGACTTCAAGAGGTTGGCGATTGGCAAGCTCTTGTAAAGCAAAAAAACGCATTTGTGACATATGAGTCTCTTCTTTTGTTAGTTGTTGGCGCAAAAATACATGTTTTTTCTGAACTACCCCCTAATTTTTAGGGGGTATTCTTTATAATATTAGTATTTTTTGAGAATAACCCCCTGAAAAATGGGGTGTGTCCTGAAAAAGACCCCAATATGATGATAACTCAAACTATTCACTACTTTTATTTATAATCATATAAGAATGGACTATAGCATTTTTTTTTTATATTTGTCGCTGTCTATAAGGAGGGTTTGCGCTTGAAACGGTTATTGTTTATATGGATAGGGATTTGTTTCCTACTGTTGGGACGACAGGAGGTTCAAGCAGTATCTGTGTCTTATCCCAATGACGTATTAGTGCGTTCAGCTGACTCTATTATGGAAAAAGTTATTTTTTTTGCTCCTTTTTATGAAGGTATTATTGATTGTTATAAAGCGGAACTATACGTCAAGGGGCGGGTGAATATCCGGAAAAAGAATCATATTCTTCGTTTTGTTCCTTCGATGTTCCGCATTAGAAAAGGAGTGAAAGAGTATATGATGGAAACCTACAGCGATTTGCATTTCAAGGCTCCCAACATATATGATCAAAAAATAAAGGCAACTGTTGGTACGGCTTCTGAGTTCTGGAACTTGGATGGTCGTCTACCGGAATATTTCCATATAAACATCTATTCTTCCACCTTATTATATGATAAGTTGCTGTCTCCTTTAGCTCCCAATGCGAAGAAATACTATACCTATCGCATTGATACGGTGATGGGCGAAAAACATGATCTTCGTTATAAAATTCGCTTTATGCCGAAAAATAAAAGTTTTCAGCTCGTGGGGGGGTATATGATAGTTAGCGATAATGTGTGGAGTGTTCGCGAAATACGTTTTGCCGGACGCAATGAAATGTTACGTTTTAACAACCTTGTACGGATGGGGGATGTGGGAGAACCCAATGAATTCCTTCCTATACATTATAATATTGAAGCTACTTTTCGTTTTTTAGGTAATGTAGTGGATGGCAATTATACGGCAGTACTTGATTATAAAGACATAGTCCAGAAAGATCCTTCTGTGAATTTAAAGAAAAAAGAGGTAACTAAATATGACTTATCTGAGTCTTACACATTGCGTAGTGATACGAACGCCTCTCAGCGTGATACGACGTATTTCAATGAAATACGACCTCTCCCATTGTCCCCTCATGAAGAGACTTTGTATTATGATTACTTTCAGAGGCATGATACACTCTTATGGAAAAAGAAACCGAAGAATAAGAATTTGGAATTCTGGGGACAGATTGGCGATGCACTGATTAGCCGTTATACCGTGAATCTTGCAAAGGTAGGAAGTGTACGTTGCTCACCGCTAATAAATCCATTTCTATTGAGTTATAGTGGGAAAAATGGACTTTCTTATCGACAGGAATTTAAATACAACCGACTGTTTAAGGGGGATCGTTTGCTACGAGTTGTTCCCAGAATTGGTTATAATTTTAAGGAAAATGAATTTTATTGGCGAATGAAGGCTGATTTTGATTACTGGCCTCGTAAACGTGCAGCTTTACATATAGACTTCGGTAATGGGAATCGTATTTATAGTAGTGAGGTACTGAGTGATCTAAAAGCTATTCCTGATAATTTTTTTGATTTTAATCAGATACATTTGGACTATTTTAAGGACTTGTATCTGAACATACGCCATAGCTGGGAAATTATCAATGGTCTGACTTTGGAAGTTGGCCTTTCTATGCATAGGCGTACGGAAGTGGAACGTTCCAAATTTGTTCCCAATTATCCTAATATGCCTCCTACGAAATCGACCCAAATGTCGGATGGTGGGTCATCATTTTTTCCTAACTTTGATCCGAACCTGTTGAATAAATTTAGACATACTTATAATAGCTTTGCACCTCGTGTCGATATTTCGTGGACTCCGGGACAGTATTATTATATGAGTGGAGATCGTAAAGTAAATCTCCATTCTAAATATCCCACCTTTTCAGTGGACTGGGAACGTGGAGTCAGTGGAGTTCTCAATAGCAGTGGCTCGTATGAACGCGTAGAAGTAGATTTGCAACATCAGATATCTTTAGGCTTAATGCGTGACCTTTATTGGCGCTTCGGGTGGGGAACTTTTACGAATCAAGAAGAACTTTATTTTGTCGATTTTGCTAATTTACGTCGCTCCAATCTTCCTATGGGATGGAGTGATGATATTGGCGGGGTGTTTCAGTTGCTTGATGGACGTTGGTATAACTCTTCTCGAAAATATATAAGAGGACATGTTACTTATGAAGCTCCTTTTCTTCTGCTTCGCCATCTGATGAAATACACTCAATATGTGTTAAATGAACGTTTGTATTTGAATGCTTTGGTTGTGCCTCACTTGAAACCGTATGTTGAAGTAGGGTATGGTATTGGTACACACGTTTTTGACTTTGGGCTGTTTGTCAGCTTTGCTAACTGGAAATACCAAGAAATAGGTTGTAAGTTTACATTTGAGTTATTCAACCGATAGTGTTTTTTTATTCATTATGATTGGATGGCATCTGCTTTTTGGATAAAATAAACGGTATGCCGGCATTTTTTCAAGTCAGCTTGAAAACTATCCACTGGATTTGCATTATCTTTGCAGCAAAATACTGAAACTATGGGAATCGTAATAGGAATAGATGTTGGTGGAAGTACCACAAAAATAGTTGGTATTAATGGAGATGAAATAAAATCTCCCATGTTTATTACGGCTGCTGATCCAGTGACGTCTTTGTTTGGGGCATTCGGCAAGTATATTTATGATAATGGTATCCAATTATCCGATGTGGAACAGGTCATGCTGACAGGTGTGGGAAGTGCATTTATTGATAGCCCTTTGTACGGGCTTCCTACTCGCAAAACGAACGAATTTTTAGCCAATGGCTTAGGCGCGCGTCATGCAACAGATATAGAACATTTGATTGTTGTCAGTATGGGTACGGGAACTTCTTTTGTGAGAATTGATGGAGACAAAATAAAACATATCGGTGGTATAGGGATTGGCGGTGGAACTTTGCAAGGACTTTCACGCTTGTTGTTGAAAACTCATGATATTCATCAAGTGGCGGAGCTAGCTTCAAAAGGAGATGTGACTCGCGTTAACTTACAAATCGGTGATATTTGTAATGTTGCGTTGCCCGACCTACCGGCGAGTGCTACTGCTTCTCTATTTGGAAAGGCGGATAGTAATGCATCACAAGAGGATATTGCTAGTGGCATTGTTTATACAGTACTTCAAACCATAGGTGGGGCGGCTGTACTCTCGGCTTTGAATAGTGCTATTAAGGATTTTGTCCTGATTGGAAATCTCACACAGCTTCCTCAATGTCACGAAGTCTTCTCTAAAATGGAGAATATCTATCGTGTACATTTTCATATTCCCCCTTATGCTGAATATAGAACAGCGATAGGGGCTGCTTTGGCATATGTCAAGGATAAGAAGAGAGAATCATAGTTTTCTTTCATGAATTAATTGACTCCTTTACAGGAGTTTTGAATGTTTTTTGTTTGTGGTTTTAGAAAAAACTTCTATCTTTGCGCGCGATTTACTAATGAGTCAATATAAAGTCTCACTTAATTAACGAGTTAAACAATTTATTTATTAATGGAAAATTTAAAGAATGTAGCTCCTATTGAAGATTTCAATTGGGATGCTTATGAAAACGGCGAAGCCGTAACAAGTGCAAGTCACGAAGACTTGGAACAAGCGTATGACAACACGCTGAACAAAGTTAGCGACCGCGAGGTAGTTGACGGAACCGTAATTGCAATGAACAAGCGTGAAGTAGTTGTAAACATCGGTTATAAATCAGACGGTATCATTCCGATGAGTGAATTCCGTTACAATCCTGAATTGCAAGTAGGTGATACTGTAGAAGTATATATCGAAAACCAGGAAGACAAAAAAGGACAGTTGGTTCTGTCTCACCGCAAAGCTCGTGCTACCCGCTCTTGGGATCGTGTTAATGCTGCTTTGGAAAAAGAAGAAATTATCAAGGGTTACATCAAGTGTCGCACTAAGGGTGGTATGATCGTAGATGTATTCGGCATTGAAGCTTTCTTGCCGGGTTCTCAAATCGATGTGAAACCTATCCGCGATTACGATGTATTCGTTGGCAAAACTATGGAATTCAAGGTTGTTAAAATCAATCAGGAATTCAAAAATGTGGTTGTTTCCCACAAGGCTCTTATTGAAGCTGAATTGGAACAACAGAAGAAAGAAATTATTGGTAAACTTGAAAAAGGACAAGTACTTGAAGGTACCGTTAAGAACATCACTTCCTATGGTGTATTCATTGACTTGGGTGGCGTAGATGGTTTGGTTCACATTACTGATCTTTCTTGGGGCCGTGTAAGCGATCCGAAAGAGGTGGTTGAACTCGATCAAAAACTCAACGTTGTTATTCTTGACTTCGATGATGAGAAGAAACGTATCGCTCTTGGTTTAAAACAATTGACTCCTCATCCTTGGGATGCTCTTGATCCTAACTTGAAGGTTGGTGACCACGTGAAGGGTAGAGTTGTTGTGATGGCTGATTATGGTGCATTCATCGAAATTGCTGCAGGTGTTGAAGGTTTGATTCACGTATCTGAAATGTCTTGGTCACAACACTTGCGTTCTGCACAAGACTTTATGAAGGTAGGTGATGAAGTAGAAGCTGTAGTTTTGACTTTAGATCGCGAAGAACGTAAAATGTCACTCGGCATCAAACAACTGAAAACTGATCCTTGGGAAACTATCGAAGAAAAATATCCTATGGCTTCTAAGCATACAGCTAAGGTTCGTAATTTCACTAACTTCGGTGTATTTGTTGAAATCGAAGAAGGTGTTGATGGTTTGATTCACATCTCTGACTTGTCTTGGACAAAGAAAGTGAAACATCCGTCTGAATTCACTCAAATTGGTGCTGATATCGATGTTCTGGTTTTGGAAATTGATAAAGAAAACCGTCGTTTGAGCCTTGGTCACAAACAACTCGAAGAAAATCCTTGGGATGTATTTGAAACTGTATTTACAGTAGGTTCAGTACACGAAGGTACTATCATCGAAGTGTTGGATAAGGGCGCTGTTGTTGCTTTACCTTATGGTGTTGAAGGATTTGCTACTCCGAAACATCTAGTGAAGGAAGATGGTTCACAAGCTCAATTGGATGAGAAACTCGAATTTAAAGTTATCGAATTCAACAAAGATGCTAAGCGCATTATCTTGTCTCACAGTCGTATTTTCGAAGATGTTGCTAAGGCAGAAGAAAGAGCAGAGAAAAAGGCTGCTAGAAAAACGACTCCGAGAAGAGAAGACGCTCCTTCTATTCAAAATCAGGCTGCATCTACCACTCTGGGTGATATCGATGCTTTGGCTGCTTTGAAAGAACAAATGGAAGCAGGAAAGAAGTAATTACTTCTATATATAAATAGTAAAGGGTGCTTGTGTAAACAGGTACCCTTTACTATTTATATAGTCTAATAGAATTTAGTGGAATAAAGACTGTTTCTTTATTTTATGACTATCTTTGCAAGATATGGTTTGAAGCTTTTTTCTTATCTATTATCTGCTAAATCATATTAAGAACTTAATTTAAATTTTCTATGCGAAAGATTATCAAATATTTAGGAGGTGTAATGCTGCTGACTTGTTTATCACTCCTGTTATTAACAGGATGTAATCAACAGTCAAAACTAAAACTAGCAGTCGAAGTGGCTAATACGCAATGTCCCATAAGTATAGGATCGGTCGGTGAAATATCAAGTATTACTTTTGATAGTGCGGATGTGACTTATCATATGTTGATCAATGAGAATAATCTCGATTTAAATGCTTTAGAAAAGAATCCCGGTACAATGAAGTCTACTGTAACGGCTCTGTTTAGAAACCCGAAAGCTGAGGTTGAAAAAATATTGAAAATGATTGTAGCTACTGAATCCGGAATCAAATTCGTATATAAAGGAGGAAAGACAGAAAAAGAAGTGGAATATTATTTGGGTGTGGAAGATCTGAAAGACATTCTAAAGCAGAATATAACGGAGAAAAAGAGTGATAAGAGTGGCTTGGAAGAAATGGTGAATGTAACCAATGTTTCATGCCCAATAGCTATAGATGAAGCTACTACTCTTAATAAATTAACGATAGAAGCAGATAAAGTAGTCTATAATTATACGGTTGATGAGAAAATAGTGGATATAACTGCCATGAAAGAAAATGAAGAACGAATGAAACAGACTATCAAAGGTTCTTTGAAAATGGCTGAACCCTCTTTAAGAAAATTTCTGGAAACATGTGTTAAGGATAATAAAGGTTTAGCTTATAGATATGTAGGTAATACCTCTAAAAAAAGCATAGAATATATCTTTACGGTTGCCGAGCTAAAAGCACTCCTTTAGAATTAGATTAGAACGATTTTGAATGTATTGAGAATGGAAAAATTTGAATTGCACGTACTTGGTTGTGGCTCTGCACTACCCACAACGCGTCACTTCCCTACTTCGCAAATTGTGAATATGCGCGATAAACTGTTCATGATTGATTGCGGCGAAGGTACACAACTACAATTTCGTAAATCACGCTTGAAGTTTTCACGACTGAATCATATATTTATATCTCATTTGCATGGAGATCACTGTTTTGGATTGTTGGGATTGATCTCCACTCTTAATCTTCTAGGACGTACTGCCGAATTGCATATCCATTCTCCAAGAGGTCTGGATAAGCTGATGATGCCTATGCTTGAGTTCTTTAATCATCATATGAGTTATAAAGTTCTCTTTCATGAATTTGGAACAAAAGAGGCGACCATTATTTATGAAGATCGTTCGTTGACAGTAACTACTATCCCGCTGCGCCATCGTATGCCTTGTTGTGGCTTTCTATTTACTGAGAAACAGACCCCTAACCACATTATCCGAGAGATGATAGATTTCTATCAAGTGCCAATATATGAATTGAATCGTATTAAGAATGGTGCTGATTATATTACTCCAGAGGGGAAGATAATAGCCAATTCTCTCTTGACACGTCCCTCTTCACCTCCTCGAAGTTACGCTTATTGTTCAGATACTATTTATTTACCTTCTATTGTGGAACAGATAAAAGGAGTAAATCTATTGTTTCACGAAGCTACTTTTGCTACTGAAGATGCACCTCGTGCTAAGGAAACATACCACACAACTGCAGCTCAGGCGGCACAGATAGCTAAGGATGCAGATGTTAAGAAACTGTTGATTGGACATTTTTCTGCCCGTTATGAGGATGAAGATAGCTTACTTAAGGAGGCTTCTGCTATTTTTTCTAATACTCAACTCGCTAAAGAAACACTTTGTATATCGGTTTGAATTAAACTTTTCGTAACTTTGGCAATCTAAAATAACGAATGCAATTAGAAAATTTATGGACCCTTCCTATAATGAACGCGAAGTGTTGATTCTCTTGCAGAACGAAAGTACACAGAAACGAGGATTTGAGATGATTGTCACCGAGTATAGCGAGCAGTTATATTGGCAGATCCGTCGTATGGTGCTTTCTCACGACGATGCAAACGATTTACTTCAAAACACGTTTATTAAGGCGTGGCTAAATATTGACTATTTCCGTGCGGAGGCAAAACTTTCGACTTGGCTCTATCGCATTGCTTTGAATGAATGTTTGACTTTTCTGAATAAACAACGAGCTACAACGACAGTGTCGTTGGATGATCCAGAAGCAGACGCTCTTCAAAAATTGGAAAGTGATCCTTATTTCTCGGAAGACAAGGCACAGATGGCTTTACAAAAGGCTCTATTTACTTTGCCTGAAAAACAGCGTATGGTATTTAATTTGAAATACTATCAGGAGATGAAGTATGAAGAAATGTCGAATATCTTTGGTACCTCTGTAGGCGCTTTGAAAGCTTCCTATCATCATGCCGTGAAAAAAATAGAAAAGTTTTTAAGCGAAGAATATTAAACCTTTACTTGAAGATAATGTCTAAATAAACAGAAAGGAGATAGCTTATGAAAGAAGAAGATAAAATACTGAAAAAGGTAGGAACTGAAAATCCTTTCCGCGTTCCTGACGGTTATTTTGAAAGTTTTACTTCGGAGATGATGGACCGACTTCCGGAAAAAGAAAAACCTGTCATTTTGCTAAAAGAGCCTACTAGATGGGAAAAGATAAGGCCATGGCTGTATATGAGTGCAATGTTTATCGGTGCGGCATTAATTATTCGAGTTGCTTCTTCAGATCGTACGCCTGCTGTGGATCGTGTAGCTAACGATGATACAGAAATGGAAATAGAATATATTAATACAGCTTTGGATAACTCGATGATGGATGATTATTCCTTATATGTCTATCTTGTAGATGCTGAAATGGAGTGAATCAAGAGTTTAACAGAATGAAAAGAAAAATGAAGAAGTTAATCGTTTTATTTGTAATGATCTGCGGCATTATACCCCTGCTTTGGGCTGCCGATAGAGGTGATCAACATTTGTCTCGAGATGAGTTCCGTGTCAAACAAGAAGAGTATATCACGGAAAAGGCTGATTTGAGCAAAGAGGAAGCTGCTAAATTTTTTCCTCTTTACTTTGAATTACAGGATCGGAAAAAACAATTGAATGATGAAGCCTGGAACTTACTTCGGAAGGGGAAAAATGAAAATACAACCGAAGCTCAATACGGAGAGATAATGGAAGGTGTTTATGATGCTCGCATTGCTTCCGATCGCTTAGATAAAACCTATTTTGATAAATTCAAAAAAATATTATCTTGTAAAAAGATTTATTTGATACAGCAAGCCGAGATGCGTTTCCATCGCGAATTACTGAAGAATATGCATCAGAAGGGCAAGGGAGGACCGGCAAAAAGACAGTCGATTAAGAAATAAAAACAGATGATCTAGTTTAGATGAAACCGACCATCTGTTGAGTGTCAACTGACCACTTGTCTACCAACAAGTGGTTTATTTTTCCCCTCCAACGCTTTGGCTTCATTCCATAGCTTATCCATCTCTTCTAATTTCATGTCATGCAAACTTTTTCCTTCCTTGATGGTATGAGATTCTAGATAATTAAAACGATTGATAAACTTCTGATTCGTGCGCTCTAATGCATTGTCTGGATTGATTTTGTAAAGACGGGCGGCATTGATGAGGCTAAACATGACATCACCGAACTCGGCTTCTGCTTTGTCTTTGTCCAAGTGGGCAACTTCTATTTGGAACTCTTGAATTTCTTCTTTCACTTTATCCCAAACTTGTTCGCGTTCTTCCCAATCGAAACCTACATTGCGGGCTTTATCTTGGATCCGATAAGCTTTTATGAGAGAGGGGAGGGAAGTGGGTACGCCGCTTAGTACAGTTTGGTTACCGCCTTTTTCTTTCAATTTCAGTTGTTCCCAGTTTTCGGAGACTTGCCCGGCAGTTTCAGCTTTTGCGTCACCAAATACATGAGGATGACGGAAAATAAGCTTTTCACACAAGCGATCACATACATCTTTCATATCGAAATCATCGGTTTCGCTACCTATTTTGGCGTAGAAAGCTACATGGAGCAATACATCTCCTAATTCCTTACAGATGTCGTTCTTATCGTTGCGCATGATCGCATCACAAAGCTCGTATGTCTCTTCTATGGTATTGGGACGCAAACTTTCGTTGGTTTGCTTACGGTCCCAGGGACATTTCTCGCGGAGTTCGTCGAGTATGTCAAGGAAGTGCCCGAAGGCCTCCATTTGTTCTTTTCTTGAATGTGGCATTTTGTTTATTGTTTTTATATTCTTCGTATGAAATAAGCAATCCGATTACTTCCGAGTAATTTTTACGACCGCTTTGTATTTTGTTTCCTTTTAGATATGCGTCGTATATCCAGTCTTGAATACTACCGATAAGGGGATTGTATTTTTTCATCCAATGCTCCTGATTGGTTCTTGCTAGCTCTATGATCTCTGGCTTTATGCTTTTGAAAAGTAGCACATATTCCTCTTCATTCATTAATCGACGGGCATTGCTTAATACGTGGGAAAGTATAGAGAGATAACCGCTGAAACGGATTGCCTGAACTTTAGAATGGGTACATACCTGATAGGCATAAAAATTAGCTTCTGCCTCACTAGTGATTCCCAATAGATGCGCTAATTCATGGGCATAGGTAGCTGGATATTGAGGAGGAAGCAAATCACCATTCAAAGTAAATTCGCAGAAAAAAGGTCCCATACTACCAGTAACTCCAACCATAGAGATTATCGGAGTGAATAACATTGTTTTTGCGAGTAAAGATTGATGAGGAGGGCGGTGAACTCCTAGCGAAGGACTAATTTGGTTATATCCGCGAATACTTTCCTGACAAACTAGTGGCTCATTAATGGAAGCGACTTGTACATAAGATGTATTTAGATTTTTTATGTAACTGTTTGCGAAATTTTGAAAACTTTCCGGGGTATAGGAGGTATAAGGAATTCCTGTTCTACCGTAAAAGTCTTTTTGTGAATAATTTAATCCCCATGCCAGATAAAACCATACATATATCCATAACAAATACTCAACTTCATTCCATAGAATGGATTTCCACTTCTTTTTCCGGTGGCTACGGGCATAGATTGGATAAACGATGAGTCCAATAATGCTGAGAAAGATAAACAAGTCTCCTATAGCGAAAGGAATTAAACGTGAAAACGAGGATAGGCAATAAGAGATTCCCGGATATAGAAATTGTGCATAGGCATCTCCCCATGAAGGGATGAGTTGTGTAGCCCACGTTATCAATAATAGTATGCCTAATATTGTATATCTGATTTTTAACTTTCTCCTCATTTGGAATATTGTTTTGTAGCGACAAAAATATGCATTTAATAAACGTTGTGTGGGAAAATAGCTTTATATATGCAAAAAAACCGTTAATTAATCATTTTTGTAGATAATTTCAAACATAGTAATGAAAGAAAACGGATTTTCAAGATTATAAAATGTCTTTATGTGAGCAGAAACAACTTGAGGGTAGCAAGATTTAAATTTTAATTCATTAATTTTGTGCCCGTTATTCGCAATAAATTAATTATAGAGATTTTAAAGATATGGAATTAGCAAGTAAGTACAATCCCGCTGACGTGGAGGGGAAGTGGTACCAATACTGGTTGGATCACAAATTATTCAGTTCTAAACCTGATGGTCGTGAGCCTTACACCATCGTCATCCCGCCACCTAATGTCACCGGAGTACTTCACATGGGGCACATGCTTAATAATACCATTCAAGATATTTTAGTGCGCCGCGCCCGTATGGAGGGTAAGAATGCCTGTTGGGTGCCGGGAACTGATCATGCATCCATCGCTACCGAAGCAAAGGTCGTAAATCGCCTTGCTGCCCAAGGCATCAATAAGACCGATCTTACTCGTGATGAATTCTTGAAGCATGCTTGGGAATGGACTGATGAACATGGTGGAATCATCTTGAAACAGCTTCGTAAATTGGGTGCATCCTGCGACTGGAACCGTACAGCATTTACTATGGACGAAACCCGTAGCGAAAGCGTGCTTAAAGTATTTGTCGACCTTTACAACAAAGGTTTGATTTATCGTGGAGTGCGTATGGTAAATTGGGATCCGAAAGCATTGACTGCGCTTAGCGACGAAGAGGTCATTTACAAGGAAGAGCATGGCAAACTGTATTACTTGAAATATAGGGTTGAAGGTGACTCTGAAGGGCGCTATGCCGTAGTCGCCACTACTCGTCCCGAAACTATCATGGGAGATACAGCGATGTGTATCAATCCCAACGACCCGAAGAACGCATGGTTGAAAGGTAAAAAAGTTATTGTTCCGTTGGTGAATCGTGTGATTCCTGTTATTGAGGATGACTATGTAGACATCGAGTTTGGTACCGGCTGTTTGAAAGTAACTCCTGCTCACGATGTAAACGACTATATGTTGGGTGAAAAATATAACCTGCCCAGCATTGACATTTTCAATGATAACGGTACATTGAGTGAAGCTGCCGGATTGTACATCGGCCAAGACCGTTTTGACGTGCGTAAGCAGATTGAGAAAGATCTCGACGCTACTGGGCTGATGGAAAAGACTGAATCCTATACTAATAAAGTAGGTTTCTCCGAACGTACTAACGTTGCTATCGAACCGAAGCTTTCTATGCAGTGGTTCTTGAAAATGCAGCACTTTGCTGATATGGCTCTACCTCCAGTAATGAATGATGACTTGAAATTCTATCCTGCCAAATATAAAAATACTTATAAAAACTGGTTAGAGAATATCAAGGATTGGTGTATTAGCCGCCAGTTATGGTGGGGACATCGCATTCCTGCCTACTTCCTTCCCGAAGGTGGTTATGTGGTAGCTGCAACTCCCGAAGCTGCCTTGCAACAAGCAAGAGAAAAAACTGGTAATGCCGATCTCAAAATAGAAGACCTTCGTCAGGATGAAGATTGTCTCGATACTTGGTTCTCTTCCTGGTTGTGGCCCATCTCTTTGTTCGATGGTATCAACAATCCGGGTAATGAAGAAATCAAATATTATTATCCAACGAGCGACTTGGTAACCGGTCCGGATATCATCTTCTTCTGGGTAGCTCGCATGATTATGGCAGGTTATGAATACGAAGGGGAGATGCCGTTCAAGAATGTTTATTTTACAGGTATTGTGCGCGATAAGTTAGGGCGCAAGATGTCCAAATCACTAGGTAATTCACCTGATCCGTTGGATTTAATAGAAAAATATGGTGCTGATGGCGTGCGTATGGGTATGATGCTTGCAGCTCCGGCCGGGAATGATATTCTTTTTGATGATGCACTTTGTGAGCAGGGACGTAACTTTTGTAATAAGATATGGAACGCTTTCCGTTTGATTAAAGGTTGGACGAATGGCGAAGATACGATAAGTATCCCTGCGGATGCCCAACTTGCGGTGCAATGGTTTAAATTGCGTCTGGAGGTGGCTTCTGCTGAAATAGCTGATTTACTCAGCAAGTATCGTTTGAGTGAGGCTTTGATGGTGGTTTATAAACTCTTCTGGGATGAATTTTCTTCTTGGTTATTGGAAATTGTTAAGCCGGCTTATGGTCAACCAATTAATGGTTTTATCTATACAACGGTACTTAATTCTTTTGAACGCTTACTTGAACTATTGCATCCTTTCATGCCTTTTATTACGGAAGAGCTTTGGCAACAGTTACGTGAACGTAAGTCAGGCGAAAGTTTGATGATTCATGAGATGTGTAAATTTGATGAAAAAGCTCACATAGATCCCCTTCTTCAAACATTTGAGATTGCTAAAGAAATCATAGGTAATGTTCGTACGATTCGTGCACAAAAGAATATCTCAATGAAGGAGGAACTTGAACTTCAAATAGTCGGGACTAATCCGGTAGAAACTTTGGTTCCTATTATTTTGAAAATGTGTAATCTTTCTGCTATTAATGTAGTAGAAGGTAAAACTGATGACGCTGTTGCCTTTATGGTAGGTACTATTGAATGTGCAGTGCCTTTAGGAAGTATGATTGATATGGAGGCTGAACTAATGCGTATGGAAGCTGAACTGAAGCATAAAGAAGGGTTTTTGCAAGGTGTCTTGAAGAAGCTGAGTAATGAGAGATTTGTAAATAATGCTCCTGTTGCCGTACTCGAAATGGAGCGTAAGAAACAAGCTGACGCAGAAAGCATCATTGGCTCTTTGAAGGAAAGTATTGAAGCGTTAAAAAGTCTCAAAAAATGAGTCTTGAGACTTTTACCTGAATAGATTCCGCCCCCTGAAACAATCATATGTTTCAGGGGGCGGAATATTTATTTGATACTAAACTTACAAAAATATATATTTTCTTCTTTACAGAATAAAACCTAAGTTCCATTCCTTAAGCTCTTATTTTTCCAGCAAATCTTTCAGAAAAGTATCTAACTCTTCATCCAATCCCTTCAGGAGCTCATCGTTAATTAATAAGGTATCATCATCCATCAGTAATAACTCTGCCAGAGTTTCCTTTTCATCATCTACCAAAACAAATGAGAATGGCTTCAAAATGGTCAGTTTGTTGAAAATATCTGCATTCTTCATATTGCAGAGTAAGTTAGAGAGTACACGCTCTATATCTGCATAAAAGTCGTCTCCTTCGTAAGTCATCCATTCTTCAATCGTTACATTTGCTAATTCTTCATCTTCATCATCAAAAATAGATAATTCGCCAGAATTTTGATTTGGTTGCAGATGAATATCGGTCACAATGGTTTGTTCACAACCATAAGCATACTTGTTGATTGCTTTATTGATAGTTCCCTCGAGGAGGGATAATGACGATTGACTGAGCTTCATATGTTTTTTTCTTAATAGTTGTTCAAAGGTAGGGAAAATAATGAATAATGGATAATGAATACGAAAAAAAAAGATTTTTCTTCCGTCTCTCATTCCTGAAATCGACTCATTTGAGCGTTCAGGCGTGTCAATCCATCTTTTCTTTTCTGCAACTCATCTACATAGAGGCTGATGAGGAGGTAATACGAGATTGTTCCATCATTTATTTTACTGATCTCCTTTTTATCAATGTTATTCATTTCATGGGCAATTAGCTGTGCCTTTAGAGCCCACTCTGTAGCGGATTCTAAATTATCTTGCATTTCATATCCCATGGCAATGTTGTAAGCAGAATACAACTTCTGTTTTCCTTTCTTTGCCTCAAAGTTCTTTTTCCATAAATTAATAGCTTCTATCCAATTTCCTTCTTTGGCGAATATGGCAGCGTCACGCATATTTACTGAACCTCCTTGAAATAGATATCGATTGGCACTTTGCCAATGGGGAAGGAGACGTCTTATAGGAACCATTCCTGCAAATTCCGAGGATTCTTTAATTAAATCATCATCGCTGATGAGGCGGGAGCGAACGATTGCTTCCCCATTACCAAACTCTTCCCAAAAAATGCTGTCATTAGTATTGACAGTAACCATGGGACCCTTCCGGTTGGGCAAATATACTTTGATAGAGGGGTATACTTTGACATCCACCGTACCATAATAAGTTCCCCAATCACGTAGATAACTTATTTTACGAGTAGAACGCATTTGTATATTCTCTAAAGCAATCAAAAAATCTACATCCAACTCTTGAGTGAGTCTCATTACTTCTTCCTGGCTTAATGCATTTTCACGTGGGCTGATATCTTTACTGCGCAGAACAGAATCACAAATTATTACTTCATCAAAATAATCTTCGCTAGCTAAAGCTTCAGCCAAAGCCTCAGACGTTATTTTAGCATCTCCGTTGTAGTAGTTAGTAATTCGTGCTATTTCGTTTTCACCTTTTTTATCTACTTCTTCGCTGATAATAAGTTTATTGTCGGGAACTTTCGGCATGTTATTAACAACGGCTACTCGTTTCAAAGTAGACGGAAAGCTGACTTCTGCTGGGAGCATATAGTCTATAGACAGTTGTTCTACACTCTGGCAGCTACTCAGGAAAAATATGCTGAGTAAAAACAGATAATAGTGATGTTTGACCATATTTGCTTACTTTGGTTCTAAATAACAAAAGTACTCTTTTAGATGAATATACAAAAGCCGGAACGAATAAAAAATGTGATAAAGTGATAATGTAATGCTATGATTGGCTGATTAGTTGAC
>CALYZE010000040.1 GCA_945607605.1 uncultured Bacteroides sp. | reverse complement strand
GAATAAATCCTATAAACAAATTTATTGCATCACTAGTGCTCTGAAACGGCAAAAAGATGATCGCATCGGTTACCAACAAAAAGCGGAAGTGACTTACACCAATGAATTTCATTCCGGATTTTCCTATCAGCTGACTACCCGCTTAAGACGTGATGAGTCTTCTCATCTGATTCCCTTCTTTAAGCAGGAAGACCCTGCGAACGAAGAGGAGGATGCTGGGAATAATTACGTAAAAAGCATTCGTACCAGTGAAGTGCAAGTAAAATTGCGTTATGCTCCGAATGAAAAGTTTTTTCAGACTCAGTGGAATCGTTTCCCGGTTTCATTGGACGCCCCGGTCTTTTCTCTTTCGCATACCATGGCTGCAAAAAATGTTTTGGGAGGTGATTATACTTATCATTTTACGGAGGCAGGTTTTCAGAAACGTTTTTGGTTTTCAGCTTTCGGATATACAGATGTTATTCTGAAGGTAGGAAAAGTGTGGAACAAGGTTCCTTTCCCGTTGCTGATTATTCCGAATGCAAACTTATCCTACACCATTCAGCCCGAATCTTATTCATTGATGAATGCGATGGAATTTATGAACGATGAATATGCTTCCTGGGGCGTGAGTTACTATCTGAATGGATTTGTTTTCAATCGTATTTCTTTATTAAAAAAAGCTAAAGTGGCGTAAAGTGCTTTCTTGCTGTGGTTTGTACGGCAATTTGAGTGAAAAAAATAATCCGGATTTTAGTGATGGATTGTTCCGTTTTCCCGTCGAAAGTACGACTATGGGGCATACTCCCTATGTGGAGGCTGGCGTGGGTATTGAAAATATTTTTAAAATATTGCGCATTGATTATGTATGGCGTTTAACCTACAGAAATTTGCCAAATATTGATAAATCTGGGTTAAGAATAAGCCTCCATATGACATTTTAACTTAAATCTTACTAATAGAGTATTAAATCGGACAAAATGACTAATATCAATTGGGCAAAATATCCTAAATTTGAGCAATTTTTTAAACTCTAAATAATACAATGGCAATGAAAGAAAACATTCAACCGGCAACCGGGCGTCTTGGCGTGTTGGTAGTCGGAGTAGGTGGTGCGGTTGCAACGACCTTAATTACTGGAACATTAGCAGCTCGTAAGGGCTTGTCAAAAGCTATAGGATCTATCACCCAAATGGCTACTATGCGCATGCAAGACGGTCAAGAGAAACTTATCAAAGACGTTGTGCCTTTGACTGAGTTGAATGACATCGTTTTTGGTGGTTGGGACATCTTCCCGGATGACGTGTATGAAGCTTCAATGTATGCCGAGGTTTTGAAAGAAAAAGATTTGAATCTTGTAAAAGACGAATTACAAGCTATCAAACCTATGCCGGCTGCTTTTGACCATAATTTCGCCAAACGTCTGAATGGTACACACATCAAGAATGCTGCTACCCGTTGGGATATGGTAGAACAGTTGCGTGAGGACATCCGTAACTTTAAAACTGCCAACAACTGCGAACGCATTACTGTGTTGTGGGCTGCAAGTACGGAAATTTATATTCCTCTATGTAAAGAACACGAATCTCTTGCCGCTTTAGAAAAAGCAATGAAGGAAAATAATACAGAGGTGATCTCTCCAAGTATGTGTTATGCTTATGCAGCTATTGCAGAAGGTGCTCCGTTCATTATGGGTGCTCCTAACTTGTGTGTAGATACCCCGGCAATGTGGGAATTCTCTAAGCAAATGAATGTTCCTATCTCGGGTAAGGATTTCAAGAGTGGCCAGACGTTGATGAAAACAGTTCTTGCTCCGATGTTTAAAACTCGTATGTTAGGTGTTAGTGGTTGGTTCTCTACCAACATCTTGGGTAACCGCGATGGAGAAGTTCTTGATCAACCGGAAAACTTCAAGACGAAAGAAGTCAGCAAGTTGTCTGTTATCGACAATATCTTTGAACCTGAAAAATATCCTGATCTGTACGGTGATGTTTATCACAAAGTGCGTATCAATTATTATCCTCCTCGTAAGGACAATAAAGAAGCATGGGATAATATCGACATCTTCGGATGGATGGGGTATCCAATGGAAATCAAGGTTAACTTCTTGTGTCGTGACTCTATTTTAGCCGCTCCTATTGCACTTGACTTGGTGCTCTTCAGTGACTTGGCAATCCGTGCAGGCATGAGCGGCATTCAGACTTGGTTGTCATTCTTCTGCAAGAGCCCGATGCACAATTTTGATGAAGAGCCGGTACACGACTTGTTCCAACAATGGCGCATGGTGAAAGAAACTCTTCGCAACATGATTGGTGAAACTGCACCGAGCTATTTGGATTAAAAAATAGTAATAAAGTGATAAGGTGATAAATGTGATGGAGTGATAGAGCGATAAAGTCTCAAACTATGACTTTCCTATCATTTTATCACATTTATCACTTTGTTGTTTTTAGCACGTTTATTGTCTTATCACTTTTTTGATGAAGAAACCTTCACTTCTTTCTGTCATTATCGGCACGGGCTTCGGCTCAGGATTTTCCCCTTTTGCACCCGGAACTGCGGGGGCCTTAGTGGCGGCTCTTATTTGGTTTGGGCTGTCTTTTTTAGTTTCAGAGGTTTGCTTGTTGTGGCTAACGGTAGCCTTCATTTTAGCATTCACCTGGGCAGGTGTATGGGCTGCCAATCGTTTGGAAAAATGTTGGGGAGAAGATCCTTCACGTGTGGTGGTTGATGAAATGGTAGGAACTTGGATTGCTCTGCTTGCAGTTCCTTCCGGACATATAGGATATGCTTTAGGCGCTTTTGCGCTGTTTCGCTTATTTGATATTTTTAAGCCGTTGGGCATTCGCCGCATGGAACGTTTACCTGGTGGAATTGGAGTGATGATGGATGATATTTTATCGGGCATTTATGGCTTTATTGTTTTAATTATAATAAGATGGGTACTGGGGTGATAGAAAAGAACAATCATTCAAAGCGGCGTCATACGTTCTGGGTCTTCTTCAAGGCACAGTTGTCTGCGCAGTTTGCTAGTTTTGTTGATTTTCTAGTCACCATTCTTTTGGCAAAAGTCTTTGATCTTTTCTATCTTTATGCTACATTCACCGGCTCCATCATAGGCGGAATGGTGAATTGTGCCATTAATTACGGTTGGGTGTTTCATGCAGACAATTGCAAAAAAACACACGTTGCTGTCAAATATTTGTTCGTCTGGGGAAGCAGTGTTTTGCTTAATACCTGGGGAACATTTGCCTTGACGGAGTGGCTCACGGGTATGACGTGGGTAAACGGTCTGTTAGGTTATTATGTTGATAATGTTTTTATCCTGTCGAAAATCATTGTTGCTGTGTTAGTCGGTTTTTTTTGGAACTATCATTTACAACGGTTTTTTGTTTACCGGAATCACAATATAAAGAGTTTTTTAAAACAATATTTTGAGAAAAATAAATGAGTATGAATTATAGAGATTGGTTGCAACAGATAATTTATAAGATTATCAATCCTGTTGTACGTGGTATGATTAAAATAGGCATTACGCCTAACTTTATTACGACTACCGGATTGGTGTTGAATATCATAGCTGCTGCTTTGTTTATCTATGCAGGCATGTATAAGAGTGGTGAGCTTGCGTATGTAGGTTGGGGAGGCGGTATCGTGCTTTTTGCCGGTTTGTTTGATATGATGGACGGACGTGTGGCGCGTTTAGGAAACATGAGCTCTACATTTGGCGCCTTGTTTGATTCAGTTCTCGACCGTTACAGCGAATTAATCACCTTGTTTGGTATCTTCTATTACTTGATGTTGCAAGATTACCTGTGGGGCTCTATGATTACGTTCTTGGCTTTGATAGGATCACTGATGGTGAGTTATGTGCGTGCACGTGCTGAAGGATTGGGATTAGAGTGTAAAGTCGGATTCATGCAACGTCCCGAACGTGTTGTTCTGACTGCCCTTGGTGCTATTTTTTGTGGTGTCTTCGGAGATTGCACGGTATTTGATCCGATGTTGATATTGATTATACCTTTGACTGTGATTGCTGTTTTGGCAAACTTGACTGCCTTTGCTCGTTTGTCACACTGTTATAAACTTCTTAAAAATAAATGATGAGAAATAAGCTGATTTCCTCTGCTAAAGAAGCTGTCTTAGTGATTGTCATTACCGTTCTTTTCTTGATTTTAACAGCGGCTTGCATCGGGCTCCGTACGGAACATTTCTTGATGGCAGGTGTGTTTTTAGTCTTGTTTTTTGCAGGGAAGACTACCCGTAAACTGGCAGTGGCATTGCTGCCTTTTTTTGTATTCGGTATTTCCTATGACTGGATGCGTGTATATCCCAATTATCAGGTAAATCCCATTGATGTACAGGCTTTGTATGAAGCGGAAAAAACTTTCTTCGGACTCTCGGTTGGAGGAGTAACTCTGATTCCTTGTGAATATTTTGCCTTTAATCACTGTGCAATAGCCGATTTCTTTGCAGGTATCTTTTACTTGTGCTGGGTGCCGGTTCCTATTGCTTTTGGTTTATGGCTTTATCTAAAAGGAGATCGTAAAATCTATCTGCGCTTTTCGCTGGTGTTCTTGCTGGTAAATCTGATTGGTTTTGCCGGATACTATATCCATCCGGCCGCACCGCCTTGGTATGTCATGAATTATGGATTTGAACCCATACTCAATACTCCGGGTAATTCGGCAGGCTTGGGACGATTTGATGAACTATTGGGTCTTTCTATTTTCAATTCTATCTACGGAAGAAATGCCAATGTCTTTGCAGCGGTACCTTCACTGCATGCTGCTTATATGGTTGTTGCTTTGGCCTATGCAGTCATGAATCGCAGTAAGAAATGGTTGATAGCAGCCTTTGCTGTAATCATGGTAGGCATCTGGTGGACAGCAGTTTACTCAGGACATCATTATCTGATAGATGTGATACTGGGTGTTTGCTGTGCTTTATTGGGGATTTTAATTTTTGAACAAGGATTCATGAAATGGGGAGTGTTTAAGCGATTCTTTGAAAGATATAGTAAATATATCGACTGAGCATATGAATAATTTTGTTTTTTACAGTCCTACCGAATTTGTATTTGGTAAGGACACTGAAGCACAAGTAGGTGTATTAGTGCGCAAGTATGGTGTGCGCAAAGTGATGATTGCATACGGCGGAGGTTCCATCATTCGTAGCGGTTTGTTAGATAGGGTAAAGGAGTCTTTGCAAGCGGCCGGTGTTACTTATGGTGAATTTGGAGGTGTCCAACCTAATCCTATCGACACTAAAGTCTATGAAGGAATTGATATCTGTCGTCGTGAACAGGCAGAGATGATTCTTGCGGTTGGTGGCGGCTCTGTGATTGATACCGCAAAGGCCATTGCTGCGGGTGTACCTTATGAAGGTGACTTTTGGGATTTTTTTATTGGAAAAGAGAAGGTTACCAAGGCTTTGAAAGTGGCAGTCATATTGACCATTCCTGCTGCTGGTAGCGAAGGATCCGGAAACTCAGTAATCACCAAGATAGAGACCCTACAAAAGTTGAGTTTGCGAGTGCCTGAGTTGTTACGCCCGGTTTTCTCTATCATGAACCCCGAATTGACCTATACCTTGCCTCCTTTTCAAACAGCTTGTGGAATTGCTGATATGATGGTGCATATTATGGAACGCTATTTTACGAACACGCAGGATGTGGAAATCAGTGACCGTTTGTGTGAAGGTACGTTGATGGCTATTATAAAGGAAGCATATCGCATTAAGCAAAATCCGGAAGATTATGATGCTCGTGCCAATATGATGTGGTGTGGCACGATTGCTCATAATGGCACCTGCGGTATAGGTTGTGAGGAGGATTGGGCTTCTCATTTCTTGGAGCATGAGATAAGTGCCATTTACAACGTGACACATGGTGCCGGATTAACTGTGATTGTTCCGGCATGGATGACTTTCGTATCCCGGCACAACCCCAAAAAAATAGCACAGTTTGCCAATCGTATCTTTGGTATTCCCGAGTCAGAAGACTTGGAAGAGATGGCTTTGGCTGGAATTTCTCGTTTGAAACACTTTTTCCGTTATTTGGGATTACCTGTCAACTTCAAGGAATTAGATGTTGAAAATCCGGATATAGAACGGCTGGCAGATAGCTTGCACCGCAATAAGGGGGAATTGGTAGGAAACTATGTGAAGTTGACAAAAGAAGACAGTAAGGAGGTTTATCGTTTGGCATTGTAAAAAATACACATGAATGCTTAAAAGGTAGGAAATAACAAAAAGACGGCGAAGATTCCTTTATCTCCGCCGTCTTTTTTATTTGATTTCGATTTCTTCCTTCATATCAATCTCTTCCCCTTGCGGGTCGTAGAAGATATATTCCAGAAAAGCTAGTTTCTGATTTGGAATAATCTTAATGCCGAATCCGTACTGCATCTGCCACTTCCGTCTCAAGGAAACAAATCCCTGATTGAGGTAAGCCGCGATGTACGGATGGATGTGTAACGAGAATTTCTTTATCTTCAATTTATTGACCAGATAATCAATTTTACTCTCTAAGGTGTCCGTAAAGAGGATGGACGATTTGATTGTGCCTTTTCCAAAGCAGGTAGGACAGGTTTCCGTGGTATTGACATCCATCGCAGGACGTACTCGCTGGCGAGTAATCTGCATCAATCCAAATTTGCTGAGTGGTAGGATGTTATGACGTGCCCTGTCTTTTTGCATGTTTTGGCACATACGTTCGTAAAGCTTTTGCCTATTTTCGGCTTCGTTCATATCAATGAAGTCCACCACGATGATACCACCCATATCTCTCAGTCGTAACTGACGTGCTAATTCATCAGCGGCTCCTAAATTCACTTCCAGTGCGTTACCTTCCTGCCCGTTGACATTTTTGATGCGGTTACCGCTGTTCACGTCAACTACGTGAAGCGCTTCAGTATGTTCAATAATCAAGTAGGCACCACTTTTGTATGAAATGGTTTTTCCGAATGACGACTTAATCTGTTTGGTGATACCAAAATTGTCATAAATAGGAAGTTGTCCTTTGTACAGTTTTACGATGCCAGCTCGTTCAGGAGCAATGAGCGTTACATAATCCTTAATTTCGTGGAAAACAGCTTCGTTGTTCACGTGGATGTTTTCGAAAGAAGGATTAAACAAGTCGCGTAGCAATCCAACGGCGCGGCTGGTTTCTTCGTAAATGAGTGTCGGAAACTTGGTAGCTCTCTGTACTTTGGTAATGGCTTCTTCCCAATGTCTCAGTAATACTTTAAGCTCTCCATCAAGCTCGGCTACGCGTTTCCCCTCGGCAACAGTGCGGACGATAACTCCGAAGTTTTTCGGTTTGATACTCATCAACAACTGCTTGAGGCGGGCGCGTTCTTCGCTCGATTTAATTTTTTGTGATACGGAGACTTTATCATTGAAGGGGATAAGTACGAGGTATCTTCCGGCAAAGGAAAGCTCGGAAGTCAGTCGTGGCCCTTTGGTTGAAATAGGCTCCTTGACAATTTGCACCACTACTTCTTGTCCTACCTTGAGTGTATTGGAAACAGTTCCATCTTTTTCAAGATCGGGAAGTATGGTTGCTTTGGTAATGGGATTTAGCTTCTTCTTGTCGCTTAAAGTTTGCTTTACGTATTTCTCTAATGAGTTAAATTGAGGACCTAAGTCCAGGTAATGAAGAAAAGCATCTTTCTCGTAACCTACGTCCACGAAGCAGGCATTTAGGCCAGGCATCAATTTTTTGACGCGTCCTAAATACATGTGGCCCACCGAAAAAGAAATATTTCTTCCTTCGCTTTGAAGCTCCACTAAGCTCTTATCTTCGAGCAGTGCAATGGAAACCTCTTTGGGCTGTACGTCAACAACTAGTTCGCTTGTCACAATAATTGCTTTAATTAATACTTAAGTGTCTAAGTAGTAAGTAGCCGGAATCATTATTAATGACTTACTACTTAACTCTTTTCTACTTTCTTAAACAAAGAACAAACTCATGAGACATTTTGCTTCACAAGTTTGTTCTTTATTTTGTCCTTCAGACTAAAATTTACTTTTTGCTTTTATGTCTGTTCTTTCTTAGTCTTTTTTTACGCTTGTGCGTTGACATTTTATGTCTTTTTTTCTTCTTTCCGCTTGGCATAGCTTCAAAATTTTATGGGTTAATACTATTAATTTATTATTTCTTCACTGAAAGGGTGAATGTTTTAGCAGGTTTAAATGCCGGAATATTATGCTCCGGAATAATGATTGTAGTGTTTTTAGAAATGTTACGAGCAGTTTTCTGTGCTCTTTTCTTCACTACAAAACTACCAAACCCGCGGAGGTAAACATTTTCATCTTTTGATAAAGATGCCTTTACTGCGTCCATGAATGCTTCAACGGTTGTAAGTACTGTGACTTTGTCAATTCCGGTGTTCTTTGTAATTTCGTTTACAATATCAGCTTTAGTCATTTTCTTTAAAAAAAATATTATTACTATAGTTTTCCTAATTTTTTGGACTGCAAATATATAGCTTTTTGACGGCTCTAAAAAATATATTTCGGACAATTTTATAAAAAAGTCTCACCATTAAGTTTTGTTAGGTTGAAAAGCTGTATTTTTGTTACATGAATATAGTGACAAAGAGATTATTAGACTGGTATACAGAGAATAAACGTGACTTACCTTGGAGGGATACAACCGATCCATATTTAATTTGGATATCGGAGATTATTCTCCAACAAACTAGGGTCGTGCAGGGTTATGAGTACTTTCTTCGTTTTGTACATCGGTTCCCTGATGTCGAATCACTAGCCCAAGCTTCAGAAGATGAAGTGATGAAGTATTGGCAAGGTTTAGGTTATTATTCTCGTGCCCGCAATCTACACGCTGCTGCAAAGAGTATGAATGGAAATTTCCCCGTAACTTATGAAGAAGTACGTGCTTTGAAAGGAGTAGGTGATTATACGGCTGCTGCCATCTGCTCTTTTGCCTATCATATGCCCTATGCAGTGGTTGATGGTAATGTATATCGCGTGCTTTCTCGTTATTTCGGAATTGATATCCCTATTGATTCAACAGAAGGAAAGAAAACGTTTGCTGCTTTAGCAGAAGAAATGCTGGATAAAACGCATCCGGCAGATTACAATCAAGCAATAATGGATTTTGGAGCAATACAGTGTACGCCGCAGTCGCCTAATTGCCTTTTCTGCCCTTTAGCAGACACTTGTATCGCTCTGTCGAAAGGATGGGTTGCACAATTACCGATCAAACAACATAAGACCAAAACCACCAATCGTTATTTCAACTATATATATGTACGCATAGGCGCGCATACCTTAGTACATAAAAGGACGGAAAAAGATATTTGGAGAAACTTGTTTGAATTGCCGTTGATAGAAACAAAGACCGATTTGTCGGAAGAAGAGTTTTTAGCATCCTCATCCTTTCTGAGTTTTTTTGCGGTGGGAGAAACTCCGGTAGTGCGTTCCGTACTTCGGAATGTGAAACATGTCTTGTCGCATCGAGTGATTTATGCCAACTTTTACGAAGTGGTCATGCCGGAAAATTCTCAATCGTTTCCGAACTTTCAGAAAATAAGGGCAGAAGATTTGGATCAATATGCTGTTCCTCGATTGATTCAGGCTTTCTTGGAGAAGTATGTATAAAATTTGTTTGTATTCTTGCATTGTGTGAATTTTCTCGTTAATTTTGGCAACAAATAAAAAAACAGAAGCTTATGTCAGTAAATAAAGTGATATTGTTAGGAAATGTAGGAAAAGATCCGGAAGTGAGATATCTGGATAGTGGTGTTGCTGTGGCAACTCTCCCTTTGGCTACTTCAGATCGTGCTTATACCTTAGCAAATGGAACCCAGGTTCCCGAACGTACCGAGTGGCATAATCTTGTTCTTTGGCGTGGTTTAGCAGAAACGGTTGAAAAGTATGTGCACAAAGGAGACAAGCTTTACGTGGAAGGTAAAATACGTACTCGCTCCTACGATGACCAGGCAGGTGCCAAACGTTATGTGACAGAAATTTTTGTAGATGTTATGGAAATGTTGTCTCCCAAAGGAACTAGTACACCGGGAGCTACTTCGTTTGTACCAAAAAGTGGTGATTCTGCACAGCCTACTACTTCTGCACAGCCCAATGTACAACAGCAGAGTACTTCTGTACAAGATAATTCGACAGAAGATTTACCGTTCTAATTGTTTAACTAAAACCAAATTCTTTGGACCCAGACGCTTATTTATGCCAGTTGGCAGATGTTTTTAGCGGTATATCCGTACAAGTTCCTACAATTTCGGCTATTGTAGCCATCGTATTGGCAGGTTTGCTCCTGCTTGTGTCCGGTTTTGCATCGGCTTCCGAAATTGCTTTTTTCTCGCTCTCTCCGTCCGATCTCAATACGCTTGCGGAGAGAAAACATCCTTCTGATGAGAAGATCAGTAAACTGTTGGAAAATACTGAACGTTTGTTGGCTACAATCTTGATTACGAATAATTTCGTAAACGTAACCATTATCATGCTCTGTAATTTCTTTTTCATGAGTGTGTTTAAATTTCATTCTCCCATTGCAGAGTTCGTTATCTTAACAGTAATTCTTACTTTTCTGTTACTGCTTTTTGGCGAAATAATGCCTAAGATATATTCGGCACAAAAAACATTGAGTTTTTGTCGTTTTGCAGCACCGGGCATTAATATGTTTCGTACTGTCTTTTATCCATTGGCATCCATGCTGGTGCGTTCCACTTCATTTTTAAATAAACACGTTGTCCGTAAGAATTACAATATTTCTGTGGATGAACTTTCACATGCCTTAGAACTGACGGATAAAGCCGAACTTTCAGAAGAAAACAACATTCTCGAAGGAATCATACGTTTTGGTGGTGAAACGGCAAAAGAGGTAATGACTTCACGATTAGATGTCATTGACCTAGATATCCGGACTCCTTTCAAGGAAGTTTTAAATTGCATCGTGGAGAATGCTTATTCGCGTATTCCTATTTATGCTGATACGCGTGATAATATTAAAGGAGTGCTTTATATCAAAGATTTATTACCTCATTTGAATAAGGGTGATAGCTTTCGTTGGCAGTCTCTGATTCGTCCGGCATATTTTGTACCTGAAACGAAGATGATTGATGATTTGCTTCGTGATTTTCAGGCAAATAAGATTCATATTGCTATTGTGGTGGATGAATTTGGCGGTACATCGGGCATTGTAACCATGGAGGACATCATCGAAGAAATCGTGGGAGAAATCCAAGATGAATATGACGATGAAGAACATACTTATACCGTGCTAAATGATCATATGTGGATATTTGAGGCTAAGACGCAGTTAACAGACTTCTATAAGATTACCAGGGTGGATGAAGAATTCTTCGATGAAGTAGCAGGGGATGCCGATACATTGGCAGGACTTCTGTTAGAACTGAAAGGAGAGTTTCCTGCGCTCCACGAAAAGGTGACTTATGATCGTTATGAATTTGAGGTTTTAGAAATGGATAATCGCCGTATCTTGAAGGTGAAGTTCATTATCAACCCTTTGGTAGAGAAAAGCTCAGAAGGTATCTGATTCCTTCGTTCTGTCATAGTTAATTTTTAATTGATCAATGGCTCTATTCATGCAACATAAAGAAGATTCTTACTTGTTGGGAATCTGGAAGATGGAAGAATCATTTTCAGCTTTGTGCAAAATAGTGCCCAATTCCTCCCTTCCGGAACAGGCTAAACTGCAATTTACTGCTCCACACCGCCAACTGGAATGGTTATCTGTACGTGTATTATTAAGTCATTTGTTAGGGGAGGAAAAAGAAATCAGCTATTTACCCTCGGGGAAGCCTTATCTGGCGGATGGCTCTTCTCATATCAGTATTTCACATACTAAAGGATACGTGGCAGTCATTCTCGGGGATAAGCCGGTGGCAATAGACATTGAACAATATGGGCAGCGTGTGCATAAAGTAGCCCATAAATACATGCGTGAAGATGAGGTAACGACTCTTTATCAAGGAGCTGATACTTGGAGCTTATTGCTGCATTGGTCTGCCAAAGAAGTCATGTTCAAATGTATGGATACGTCTGAAGTTGATTTTCGTCAACATTTGCATATTGAACCATTTATTGTGCAGGAGCGAGGATCATTTTATGCTCGGGAATATAAGACGGATCAGCAACGTCATTTTCTAATTCGTTATCTGATCCATCCTGATTTTGTTTTGACCTGGCAAGTAGATTTATAATCTTTCTAATCGTACGGTGAAGTGTCGCATCAATGGAGCTTCCCAAGTAATCAGTACTCCGCGAGTGATACTTTCGCGCTTATCATAGACATTTTTTAAGGCTGCAGCTATTACATTCATATGGTTGTCACTATATACCCTACGGGGAATAGCAAGACGTAACAGATCCAATCCATTAAAGCGGTTTTCTCGGGTTATAGGATCACGATCGGCAAGCAGGTAGCCTATTTCACATCCTCGAATGCCAGCTTCAAGGTATAATTCTACTGTTAATGTTTGAGCAGGAAATTCCTCTTTAGGAACATGCGTCAATACTTTGGGAGCATCTACGAAAATGGCATGTCCGCCGGCAGGTCGTTGGTAAGGTATCCCATATTCGTCCAGTTTTTTTGCTAAATACTCTACCTGATGGATGCGGGTCTCCAGATTATCGAATTCAGTGTTCTCATCCAAACCAATGGCAAGTGCGTTCATATCACGTCCATTCATTCCTCCGTAGGTGAGATAGCCCTCAAACTGTACACAGAAGCCTTTGGCACCTTCATACCAGTCTTTCCGTCGGGTGGCAATAAATCCTCCCATATTGACTATACCGTCTTTCTTGGCACTCATGGTCATGCCGTCTGCAAAAGAGAACATCTCACGGGTAATCTCCTTGATGGATTTGTCTTGATATCCATTTTCTCTTGTTTTGATGAAATAGGCATTTTCGGCAAAGCGGGCAGAGTCAAATAGAACGGGTTTATGATATTTGTCGGCTATACCCCGTACTTCACGTAAGTTTTGCATAGATACGGGCTGTCCGCCAGCAGTATTGTTGGTGATGGTGACAATGATAAAAGGTATGTGTTCACTGTGTTCCTGTAATGCTTTTTCTAATTTTAGAGGATCCACATTGCCTTTAAAAGGAATTTCAAGCTGTGTTTGTTTGGCTTCATCGATGGTACAATCCAAGGGTATGGCTTTGCGTGCTTCAATGTGCCCTTTGGTAGTATCAAAATGAGAATTGCCGGGAATGAAGTCTCCTTCATGTACCAGATAGGAAAAGAGTACATTTTCAGCAGCACGTCCCTGATGGGTAGGAATGATATATTCAAAACCAGTTAGTCGTGTAATAGCTTCTTTGAGCTTAAAGAAAGAGGAAGCTCCAGCGTAGCTTTCATCTCCCAGCATCATGCCTGCCCATTGACGATCGCTCATAGAACCTGTACCCGAGTCGGTAATGAGGTCGATATACACTTGTTCTGATTTAAGTTGAAACACGTTGTAATGTGCTTCTTTTAGCCATAACTCACGTTCTTGGCGGGTACTTTTCCGAATAGGCTCCACCATTTTGATTTTCCATGATTCGGCAAATGGTAATTCCATAGTTTGTTTTTTAGAATTTGACAATAGGTTGTTGGATTTCTCCGTTTAATTTGAAATGATGTGCCGAATATAGTTGTTTGTGGGTTAATATCCAATGAATTTGTGTCTTTTTGTAAATGAGTTTGCACCTTTTTGTGTAAGTGATGTTTATTTTCCTCTGGCCAATGTAAATACGAACTCTACTCCTCCGCCTTGATTGTTCTTGGCAGATATAGTTCCACCATGAATGAGGACTGAATTCTTCACAATTGCTAATCCCAAGCCAGTGCCTCCCAATTTGCGGGAACGGCCTTTATCTACTCGATAGAAGCGTTCAAATAAGCGGCTCAGATGTTCCGGCGATACCCCAATTCCTGTATCAGAAAAACTGAAATAATAGAAGTTTTCATCTTCTCTAAAGCAGTTGATATGGATATGTATATCTGTCCCGGCATATGCAATAGCATTATCCATGAGATTACGGAAGATGGAGTAGAGAAGAGAATAATTTCCTCTCAGCTGTATCTGGGGCTTCAGCGAGTTGATGACGGTGATATGTTTTTCTTCCAATTCTAAAGAAACCTCATTGACAATGGTGGTCACTAGTATACTGATATCGACCTTTTCCATATCAATCATGTTGGCTGCTTCATCCATGCGGGTCAATACAGAAATATCCCGTAGTAATCGGCTTAAGCGATTGCTTTGGGCATAACAACGTTCAAGGAAGATCTTCATTTTATCATGAGGGATGTGGTCGTTGTTTACAATAGTCTCCAAGTAACCCTGTATACTGCTTACTGGCGTTTTTAATTCATGAGCGACATTTTGTGTCAGTTGTCGTTTTAGCTGTATTTGTTGTTCTTCCTGTGTAATGTCATTGATCGAAATCTCAAAGCTCAAATCCTGAAAAATAATACATTCTACAATGAAGATACGTCCATTCTTATTAATATTGATGGACATTCTCTTCTCTTCCTTATCAGCTGGGCGCTGTTGAGTTTTACTGATAAAGTCTGTAATGTTCTGAAATTCTAAGATAGAGAAAATTTCTTCTGTTGTTTGCAGGTTGGAGTCTGAAATCAAGTTGCTATATTGGGTAAATAAGTTATTTACCAATATTTCTTTTTTGTTTCTGGTAAATACGCCTAAGCCTTCATGTGAAGTCTGTAAGTGGGTAATTAACTTTTCGCGTTCAATGTATAATGCTTCCTTTGTTTCGCGGAGGCGTTTGTAAATCTGTATGATATGTTGAGAAATCTCTCCCAATTCATTGTGTGGAAAAGCCGTTTGAATATCCATTTCTATCGGTTCATTTTTATCCGCCCGTTTGGCAAACTCGCGTAACTGACTGATGGAGGTACCCAATTTGGATGTTAACTTATAGAAAGTGAATATTAATAATAAAGATATGATAACGGTAAACCAAATATAATGCGGATCGGCAGATAGATTTTTGATTAAGTTTACGTCATAAGGTAGAGCAGAGCGTATAATGTAGCCATCGTATACAGTGGCTGAATAAAAATAGGGAGTACCGGTCGTTTCTGAAGTGCGACGTACATCAAATCCTTTACCCTCTTTTAAGGCAGTCTGTACTTCTGGACGCTTGAGATGATTTTTTAGTTCCTTGTTGTCACTTTGATAGCTGTCAAATAATACATTGCCTTGTAAATCTACAATGGTTACGCGAAGGTCATTGTTTACATATTTAGCTATGTATTTATGGAGCATGATGTTGCGGGTGCTGTCCGGAATTTCCTGCAATTTTTGATGTAGACGGCTGTTGTAGTTTTGAAGCTGCATATCAAGCAGCTCTACTTTGTATTCTTTTTCCCGCTGGTATTGATAGGTTATAAAGCTGACTGCAAATACAAGGAATAGCGAGATAACCGAAAGAAACAGCTTCCGGCTGAAAGATAAAAACAATTTTTTATTATTCGGCTTCAAAACAGTATCCATATCCTAAACGAGTTACAATGCATTTACCATAAATTCCAACTTTTTTGCGCAGTCGAGTGATGTTTACATCTATGGTGCGATCGAGTACATATACTTCATCGCTCCAGATGCGGCTTAGTATATCTTCGCGGGAGAAGACTCGCCCTTTGTTCTGCAAAAGTAATAACAGGATTTCAAATTCTTTTTTAGTAAGCAGTGCTTCTTCACCGTCAATGCTGACCTTTTTCTTTATCATATCCAACACCAACGATTTGTATATGATTTGTTCCGGTGCAGGTTCACTCTCTGGTTGTTGCGTACGGCGTAACACGGCTTTGGCACGTGCAGAGACTTCGCGTAGAGAGAAAGGTTTGGAAATATAATCATCCGCTCCCAAGTTGAAACCTGTTACCATATCATTTTCTGTATCCTTGGCGGTGATAAAGATGATGGGTATATTCGCTGTTTTCTTATCTTTTTTCAATAAACTTGCCATTTTGAATCCGGATATTTCTCCCATCATGACATCCAGTAACAATAAATTATAGTTGCCGATATTCATTTTAAAAGCTTCTTCGGCAGAATTTGCCGTATCTACCTCGTAGCCTTCATTTTCGAGATTAAATTTTAAGATTTCGCATAAATCTTCTTCATCGTCTACTACTAAAATCCGGTAATCGTTCATTCTATTATTTATTATAGGTGACAAGGATAAAACAAATCTTTTGTCACAAAGTTAAACTTTATTTCTTTTCTACGATAAAGATAATACAACTTGAAAGCAGAATAAGATAAAATTATTTATTTTTCTAGGCTAAGATGCAGTTTATCTTCATATTTGTATGCAAAGATGCACAGAGTTTATTACGATAGAATGAAACAAGTGTTACAATTTGATTACGGATGAAAAAGTGCATATCTACTATCATTTCATTATAAAATAGTATCTTTGTCTTGTAATAATGTACTGACAGAATGAAGAATCTTATTAAAATAGGTAAGGGCTCTCATAAGTGGCGTTTACCGATGATTGTAGCTATATTGATGTTAGTGGTGATGGGTTCAATTTGGTTGAATTCGGCCTCTTTTCGTTCTGGTTTTGATATAGCAGATGAGTTGGGCGGAAATATTTTTCCATCTAGCATTTTGTCGGTTGCTACTACTGATGCTCAGGTTATTGTTCCAGTAGATTCGATGTATGTGGGTAATCCGAAATCTTGTATTGCTATTCGTGTTCGTTCGGGAAAAGCCTATAGTAGGGTGCGAGTAGAGGTGGCGGAAACTCCATTTTTTTCTCGTTCAGTATCGGAGTTTGTTCTGGCAAAACCAAGAACGGAATATACGATTTATCCTGATATCATCTGGGATTATGAAGCTTTGAGGAAAAATAATCAGGCAGAACCTATCAGTGTGGCTGTTACAGTTGAAATGAATGGAAAAGATGTAGGACAGCGAGTACGCACTTTTTCAGTACGTAGTGTCAATGAGTGTCTGTTGGGGTATGTTACGAACGGCACGAAGTTTCATGATACGAGCCTCTTCTTTGCTGCTTATGTGAATGAGGAAAATCCGATGATTGACCAGTTGTTGCGCGAAGCATTGAATACACGGATTGTAAACCGCTTTTTAGGTTACCAAGGTGGAAATTCGGAAGTCGTAGATAAGCAGGTTTATGCTTTATGGAATGTATTACAGAAACGAAATTTCCGATACAGTTCTGTCTCGAACACTAGCTTATCTAGTAATGTGGTTTTTTCACAGCGTGTGCGCACTTTTGATGATGCTTTGGAATCTTCACAGATCAATTGCGTGGATGGCAGTGTATTGTTCGCATCTTTACTTCGGGCCATCAATATAGAGCCAATTTTGGTTCGTACCCCGGGGCATATGTTTGTGGGATATTACACGGATTCCAATCATAAGGATATGAATTTTCTTGAAACAACGATGATTGGGGATGTGGATTTAGATGATTTCTTTCCTGATGAACAATTAGATTCTACGATGGTAGGGAAGTCTCAAAATCAGATGTCACGCATTACTTTCGATAAGTCGAAAGAATATGCTAATAAGAAATATAAACAAAACAAAGAGGGAATTCATTCCGGCAAGTTGAACTATATGTTCCTAGAAATATCTAAAGAGGTGAGGCGTAAGATACAGCCGATAGGGAAGTAAGCAATTCCAAATGATTCTATATGTTAATATATATTGCATGTTCCTGCGTGTGATATGAATTGTTAAACGCATTATTCTGATTTCTTTGCAAGTAACTTCATTGATTAATTTTATAAATATCTTATTTTACTAAGATAAGTTCCCATTCGTTCTCATAATATTTCGTTTTATTTATGACGTAGGTGTTATAAAGTATGATAAAATTTATTTTATATGTTATTATGCTTGTGTATGGGCGCATTTGTTTTTTGATATTAGCATTTATATCCTTATAATGTGTTATAATGATATTTTTATATACTGTTAAAATAGTTATACATATATGTTATAAATAAAAATCAAACTATATTATTCTTTATTATGTTATATTTATTATAATTCATTATTTAATAGCTAAAATAATTAATATATTTGCAATAAATCTAAATAAAAGAGCTTATGAAAAGAATTTATTGCTTATTATTCGTGTTGCTTGCCTTGTTGGGAGTAGCTACACCTTATTCGGTAAATGCGACCGAGGGTGTTTCAAGCTCTCAGAGTACTCAGCAAACTAAAGACATTTCAGGTAAGGTAGTGGACGCATCTGGTGAACCGATTATCGGTGCCAGTGTGTTGGTGAAAGATTCCGGCACTGGTGCTGTGACGGATCTTGATGGAAAATTTACAGTGAAGGCTTCAATAGGTAGTATTCTAGAGGTGTCTTTTGTGGGATATCAAACGGCTACATTGAGTGTCAACAATGCTACTGTATATAACGTGATTTTACAAGATGATTCACAGGCTTTGGATGAAGTTGTGGTTACCGCAATGGGCATCAAAAAGGAAAAGAAGGCATTAGGATACTCTATGCAGGAGGTAAAATCTGATGAGTTGATGAAAATTAAGACTGCCAATCCTATTTCTTCACTTTCTGGTAAAGTTGCCGGTGTTAATATCACTCAGTCTTCAGGTGCTGCAGGTTCTGGTGCTCAGATCATCCTTCGTGGTGGTACATCGGGTTCTGAAGGTAAAGATAACCAACCTCTGTTTGTTGTAGATGGAGTAATTTTTGATAACTCTTCTTCTGTAGTAGGGAATTCAGCCTTTGACGGTTCTATGCGTTCAGCTTCCACTACTTCCAACCGGGTGATGGACATAAACCCTGAAGATATTGAAAATATGTCTGTATTGAAAGGACCTGCTGCTGCTGCACTTTACGGTTCACGCGCTGCCAATGGCGTTATTTTGATTACAACCAAAAAAGGTAAGGAGGGTGTAGTGGAGGTAAATATTAACTCTAAGTTTACGAGTTCTTGGGTAAAGAGTTTACCGAAATATCAGACTGAATATGCGAGAGGTTATATGGAAGACCAATATGATTCAAATAAGAACTATATAGGTACGGAATTCAATAATTTTTCTTATAATTCTTGGGGTGAAAAAAACAATGCCAAGACCTTTGACAATATTGGCAATTTTTTCCAGGCGGGAAATATCTTTGATGAGAGTGCGAGTGTGTCGGGTGGTACTAAAAATAGTAAATTCTATCTGTCCGGTTCTTACTATGACCAAGTTGGCGTGGTTCCACAAACAGGTTATAAAAAGTATGCGTTTCGCTTCAACGGTGAACAGAAAGTGGGACTTTTCACTTTTACTGCCAGTGCTGCATACTCTGATGCTCACACAGACAGAACTTTGACAGGCGCGGGTTTATATGGGTCATCTGGTAACGGAGCATTATATGGTGTTTATAACTGGTCTCCTTTTGATGACATGACTCAATATTTAAATGAAGATGGTTCTCGTTATCGCATGTTTGGGAATCGTCTGGATCCATGGGACGAACGTGATAATCCTTATTGGATTGTTAATAAGAATCATTTATATGATGATACGAATCGTTTTACGGGAATGTTTACCCTCAAGGCAGATATTGCTAAATGGTGGTTTGTATCTTATAAATTAGGTTTAGATCAATACACGCAGACTGCTTCCAATCGATTAGCATCCAACGGTGTGCTTAAGCAAGTTTGGCAAAAGGGTATGATGAGTGACAATACAATGCAATTCCGTTACATGTCACATGATTTTATGTCAAACATGTCAAAGAAGTTCGGTGATTTTGATTTCAATTTATTGTTAGGTTCTACGATTGACGAAACAAAGACGGATCTCATTTCTATGATAGCTTATAATTTCTCAGCTCCTGATTTCTTTTCTTATGCTAATGCAACTGCCAATAATAAACAATTCTCTCACAGTGCTTCTAAGAAAAGATTAGTAGGCTTGTTTGGCGAATTTCGTGCATCATGGAAAAACATGTTGTATTTGACAGTTTCCGGGCGTAACGACTGGACTTCTACACTGCCTATTGAAAATCGTTCTTATTTTTATCCTTCAGTAAGTGGCTCGTTTGTATTCACAGAGGCACTTCAGAAACTTGGTTGGATGTCAGGTGACGTTCTGAATTTTGGTAAGATTCGTGCATCTTGGGCAAAAGTAGGTAAGGATACTGGAGCCTATGAAACTGCAACCGCTCTTTGGCCGGTAGGTACGTATTTGGATGGCGTCATTGGCGTAGGTAACTCTTGGACGCGTGGCAATCCATATCTCAAGCCTGAAATGACGAAATCTACTGAAGTTGGGCTTGAATTGAGTTTCTTCAAGAACCGTTTGCACATTGACTATGCATATTATACCAACGACTCTTATAATCAAATTCTGTCTCCACGTGGTCCACAGTCCACAGGGTATATCTTCTGCTCTATCAATGCAGGAAATGTATATAACAAAGGTATGGAGTTAACCATCTCGGGTACTCCTATTCAGACAAAGGATTTCACTTGGGATATTGGCTTGAATATGGCGGGTAACCGTGGTACATTGGATGGCTTACCCGAAGGGATGGATGTGATGTACGTAACGGATGTTCAGTATGCAGGTGCACAAGCTGCCTCTTTCAGTGGCGGTGACTTCATGGCTGTTGCAGGTACTGAATGGAAAAGAGATGATGCAGGTAATATTATATTAGACAAAAATGGGATGCCCACCTATACTACAAACCTTTCAGCAGTGGGTAATCGAGAATCTTCTTTTACCGGAGGGTTGAACAATACGCTCACTTGGAAAGGTTTTACATTTAATATGTTGTGGGAATTTCGTGTAGGAGGTGATGTGATCAACGGTACTCAATATGCAATGAATAGCTCAGGGGTAAGCCAATTCTCAGCTGATGTCCGTAACAAGCCCTTGACTGTAACAGGGGTGGATGCCGATGGAAAGGCTGTTAGCAATACTTGGGAGGTAGGAAAAACTTACATCTTTAATGGAATAGAAACAAGTGGGTATAATATTATTCAAGATTATTATCAAAGCTACTATTCTAAAGAAACAAGGAACTATATTACAGATGTCAATTCGCTTAGATTGCGTTCAGTATCTTTGTCTTATGATTTACCAAAAACATTTCTACAGAAAATAGGATTCATAAAACGTGCTTCTGTATCTGTTGCTGCTACCAACTTATTACTTTTCACGAATTATAATGGTGATCCGGAGGTTGCTGCTGCCGGTGCCGGTGTAGGTGGCTCTTCATCGGTCGGCTTCGATTATTGTGGTGTTCCTGCTACATCAAGTATGTCGTTTGGTTTGAATCTGACATTCTAAATTGTTGAACAATAAAACAAAGAATATATGAAATCTATAAAAACATTAATAGTATGTGGCGCGAGCTTGCTGATATTATCTC
>CALYZE010000039.1 GCA_945607605.1 uncultured Bacteroides sp. | reverse complement strand
TCCTCTCATCCAGTTTCCAGTGAAGCTTGTTGAAGAAAAGCAAATCCATTGTCCCTCCAACTATTCCTTTACCGTTCAAGTGCTGCTTGCGCTGATCGTAAATACCAATTAATCCTGAAAAGAGAAAAGTGCTCAACTAGTAGGAAACAACTTATTCAATACAAGAAGAAAACGTATTCTCTGTTAGGAGAGATCTCTGTTCCAAGGCTGGGAATACATATCCGCAACCTTGGAATACGCATTCCCAATCTTGGAACAAGCGTTCGCAAGCTATGAATAAACTTTCCATTGAACTTATCTTGAAGTTGAAGAATGGCTGTCCGATCAAACAAGCAAGCCAGTGCAGTGCTTAAATAAAAAACACCCAATCTTACATCTTCGGATGTAAAACTGGGTGCATTTAAATTATCAACCTGATAATCAGGCTATTCAGCGGAGAGACAGGGATTCGAACCCCGGGTGCCTCGCAGCACAACGGTTTTCAAGACCGCCGCAATCGACCACTCTGCCACCTCTCCAAAAGCTCTTTTCAGAAGCACTTTCCGTTGAAAGCGGTGCAAAGGTACAACTCTTTTTTTTATTTGCAAATTAAATAATAAATTTATCAGAAAATAAATAGCATTTACCTCCTAGAAGAAAGGAACCATATTTAGCGGCTACCTAATAATAGTTATTTTATGCTGTACAACACAAAAAGGCACTCATTCATTCGATGGTTCAAAAAATATTTCCGTAATTTTGCACGCTCTAAAGGATAACATTAGATAACCCACTTAACAAAATGGATATTATGGAATTGAACAGAAACTTCATTGACGGGCTTTGGAGCCAAGAAATCAATGTTAGTGATTTCGTAAATAAAAACATTACTCCCTATAGCGGAAACGCTTCCTTCTTGCAAGGACCTACTGAACGTACTAAGCGTATTTGGGACCTCTGCCTAAAAGCACTTGAAGAAGAAAGAAACAACAACGGCGTCCGTGCCTTAGATAACGTGACGGTATCCACCATTACATCACATCAAGCAGGCTATATTGATAAGGAAAACGAACTGATCGTCGGCCTTCAAACAGACGAGCTACTGAAACGTGCTATCAAACCTTTCGGCGGCATCAACGTAGTAGCTAAAGCATGTCACGAAAATGGTGTCGAAGTAGATGATAAGGTAAAAGATATCTTTACTCACTATCGCAAGACCCATAACGACGGTGTATTTGATGTATACACAGAGGAAATTCGCTCTTTCCGTTCATTAGGCTTCCTAACCGGTCTGCCTGACAATTATGCTCGTGGACGTATTATCGGCGACTATCGTCGTCTGGCCCTCTACGGCATTGACCGTCTCATCGAGAGCAAGAAAGAGGATTTGCACAACCTTACCGGTCCAATGACCGAAGCACGCATACGTTTGCGCGAGGAGGTAGCAGAACAAATCAAAGCTCTGAACGAAATCAAGGTGATGGGCAAATACTATGGATTTGACCTCAGTCGTCCGGCTACATCGGCTCAAGAAGCGGTACAATGGGTATATATGGCATACCTCGCTGCTGTGAAAGAACAAGACGGTGCTGCCATGTCATTAGGAAATGTATCTTCTTTCCTCGACATCTACATGGAATATGATCTGGCTCACGGCAAGATTGACGAAATCTTTGCGCAAGAATTGATCGACCAGTTTGTCATCAAACTACGTATGGTTCGCCACCTGCGCATGCAGTCTTACAATGATATTTTTTCCGGAGATCCAACGTGGGTAACCGAATCAATCGGAGGCCGTTTCAACGACGGACGTATTAAAGTAACAAAGACGTCTTTCCGCTTCCTTCAAACATTATACAACCTCGGGCCTTCTCCCGAACCCAATATGACTGTACTCTGGAGTCCCGAACTGCCAGACGGATTCAAGGATTTTTGCGCCCAAGTTTCAGTAGACACCAGCTCCATTCAATACGAAAACGACAACTTGATGCGTGAAGTACGCAACTGCGACGACTATGGCATTGCCTGTTGCGTGTCTTACCAAGCTATCGGCAAGCAAATCCAGTTTTTCGGTGCACGCGCCAACCTTGCCAAAGCATTGTTGCTTGCTATTAATGGCGGACGTTGCGAAAACACCGGAACGGTTATGGTAAAAGACATTCCTGTATTGACAAGCGGTACGCTAAAGTTTGAGGAAGTCATGACTAATTATAAAAAAGTCTTGACCGAAATTGCCCGTGTTTATAACGAAGCAATGAATATCATCCACTACATGCACGATAAGTATTATTATGAAAAAGCTCAGATGGCGCTCATTGATACTGATCCTCGCATCAATTTAGCGTATGGTGTTGCCGGACTTTCCATTGCGATTGACTCACTATCTGCCATCAAAAATGCAAAAGTGACTGCTCGCCGCAACGATATCGGTCTGACAGAAGGTTTTGATATTGAAGGTTCTTTCCCCTGCTTTGGTAATAACAACGACCATGTGGACCACCTTGGTGTAGACCTGGTATATTACTTCAGTGAGGAATTAAAGAAATTACCTGTTTACAAAAATGCACGACCCACCCTTTCATTGTTGACCATCACCTCTAATGTGATGTATGGCAAGAAGACGGGTGCCACTCCCGACGGACGCGCCAAAGGCGTAGCTTTTGCTCCGGGTGCCAATCCGATGCATGGACGTGATAAAAACGGCGCCATTGCCTCTTTGAGCTCTGTAGCCAAATTGCGCTACCGTGACTCACAGGACGGAATTAGTAACACATTCTCTATTGTTCCTAAATCATTAGGTCCCACACCCGAAGAACGTGTAGAAAATTTGGTCACTATGATGGATGGTTACTTTACCAAAGGTGCACACCACCTGAATGTGAATGTTCTAAATCGCGAAATGTTGGAAGATGCTATGGAGCATCCCGAAAAATATCCGCAACTCACCATTCGTGTTTCCGGTTATGCCGTCAACTTTGTGAAATTGAGTCGGGAACATCAGCTAGAGGTCATCAATCGTTCATTCCACGAAAGGATGTAATATGATAAATGTACACTCCTACGAAAGTATGGGAACATTCGATGGGCCGGGTCTCCGGCTCGTCGTTTTCCTTCAAGGCTGTCCTTTCCGCTGTTTGTATTGTGCCAACCCGGATACAATAGACGTAAAAGGCGGTACTCCCACTACTGCGGAAGAAATCTTGCAAATGGCAATCAGCCAGAAAGCTTTTTTCGGCAAGAAAGGGGGTATTACATTTTCCGGTGGGGAACCTACTTTGCAAGCAGAAGCGTTAATTCCTCTTTTTAAAGAATTAAAAGCAAATGGCATCCATATTTGTTTGGATACTAATGGAGCCATATGGAATAAAAAAGTAGAAGAGCTGTTCAGCTTAACTGACTTGATATTGCTTGACATCAAACAGGTTAATACGGAACGTCACCGTATACTGACCGGACGTAATAATGAGCAGCCCTTGCGCACTGCCTCTTGGTTGGAAGAGCATGGACATCCATACTGGCTACGTTACGTTTTAGTTCCCGGATATAGTGATGCTGAAAAGGACATTCGCAGCCTTGGCGAGAGTTTTGGTTCATTCAAAAACATTCAACGGGTAGAACTTCTTCCGTACCACCGCTTAGGGGTACATAAATATGAGGCTATGGGGTGGGAATATCCACTGAAAGATGTGAAAGAAAACACTCCTGAGCAACTAGCAGCAGCTGAAAAACGATTGAAAGAGTATTTTCAAAACGTTGTTACCAACTAACGTAAGAATATGCGCCTCACTTCCGACTACTCTATCGAAGAGAAGAATAGGAAGTGAGGCGCATACATCTTAATAAGTCAAACGAATTCCAGCCTGCAACGTAAAGTTAAGCGGATTTTCCTTGCGTATAGTCTCTACATCGGAACCGTCATCGAAGAAATAAGAAACTCCGGGTTCTACATACAAGCCGACTTTGTTACTAATATTATACTGTGCACCCACAGCACTCATTATCGAAAGTTGTAACGGTTTCACTGTTTCGCTATCAGTGCCAATCTTACCGTACACACACTTTTCTACAGCACCACCTGCCGAAACATACATCGTAAAAGACTTCTTATCAACAAAGTTCCAGTTTGCGCGTACGGGGATACCTATATAGTGTAACTTCTGACTCAGCTTTTCAGAGCTGTCATCAAACTTTATATCTGAAGCAAGATAAGTATAGGTTAAACCGGTCTCCACAGAAAATCCTTTTGGCAAATTCTTTCGCACAGAAAAGCCAAAGCTCAAAGGTTGCTTATGATCGATGGATTCTATACTTCTGTCACGTTTACGTAAATAAGGTAAACCATCCTTAAAAAACAATTCCTGCTCTCCAGGAATAGAAACAACACCACCCTCTGTATCCATCAAGTCCAGTCTGCCGGAGCTCGTACCTAAATTATATACCGGACCATATGGGTCGACACCATTGCCCAACGCATTTCCTAATCCTCCTGCATTGCTGACACCTAAACCTACAGACCATCCATTTGATTTGGATGCAGGTTTACGTTCAACAGGAAGATGCAGTTTATCTTTTCCAGATGGACGCCGACGTTCTATCTGTTTCTTTTCTGGCTCATCAGTCTGTTTTGCTTCAACCTCTTCGACTTGTGAAGCAGCCGAGCTTTCAATTCGAGAGTTAATGTCCACATTATCTATCGATTCAGAGGGAAATAATTCCGTCTGCTCTATCTGTTCTGTAGGAGTATCTATCTGTTGTGCAACCAACGAATAATTTGACACAGAGTGTGTGGATGTTTTTTTAGGTGTCTGATAAAGTGGTTTTACAGCATCTGTTTGCATGGAAGGAGTAGCCTGTCTAGGTAACATGTCTGGGACTACCGCCAAGGCAGGTGCGTTCGTACGTCGCACTTCATCTCCTACCTGACTCTGTAATAGCCACAAACTAATGGACGACACAGCAACCAACAATGCTGCAGCCGAAGCTATCCTCCAGCGACGGAAAGGAATGATTCGCCGTCCTCCGACGATTGAAGGCCTAGCAATAGACAATTCCTTCTCCAGCCGCTCCCAACCGGAAGCAGGTATCGGTTCAGAATAATCTTCTAGCCGCTCCTTTATCTTTTTCATCCACAATTCATCTTCCATACATTCTTTCATTTATGCATTTCTTTTCATCCACTCGCGCACCTTGGTTGCCAAAGCCGCTTTTGCACGTGTCAATTGTGAGGCGGATGATTTTTCATTAATACCTAATATCTGAGCTATCTCTTTATGAGGTTTCTCTTCAAAAATATATAAGTTGAATACAGTGCGATAACCAACAGGCAACTCACTTATAAACTGCATCAGTACTTTTTGTGGTATGGCATCCACAGTCGAATCTTCCGGTGCTTCATACGCTTCAGGTTCATTATCCAAGACCGTCGACTGGTTCATCACATCTTTTTTCCGCAAATATTGCAACACTGTATTCACCATTACACGTTCCATCCACGCACGCAGAGACCCCTCTCCTCGATAGGTGAACTTGTCGAAAGAATCAAAAAGCTTCAAGAATCCATCATGCATCAAGTCTTCTGCAGTTTCCCTATCACCGGCATAACGGAGGCAAACACTGAGCATACGCCCGGCGTAGCTCTCATACAGTTCTTTGCGAGCAAGATTATCTCCTTGCCTACACCGATCTGCCAGTTCTTGTTCTTCCATTCTTTTTATTAACACGTGTTTATCTTCAAAATACAATAAATGCAAAAGTACTGCATTGAACAGTGAAGAAAATCACACTTTTGTTTCTTTAACAATATTACGCGCAGTATTGAGTGATCATTTGCGTTTTTCCAATATACAAAATAGAATTAGATTAAAAAAGAATAAAACTTGTCACTTATGAAAAAGTCAAGAATGGCATTTATTGCTTTCATACTTTTATTGATTACGATGCCTATGTTGCAATCTTGCTTAAATAACGATTGGGACAATGAATATCCATCTCTATTTGCCATAGGAACCATAAAGGTTATAGAAGGAAACAACTATTATTTCACATTGGATGAAGGCAGCAAACTCTATCCCGGTGATACAACTGCTATTTATAATTATGCTGTCGTTGATGGTCAGCGCGCATTCGTTTACTTCGATGAATTGAGCGAACCCAAAGAGGGATATAAATATAATGCAAAGATCAAGCATATAGAAAACATTCTGACCAAAGATATCTACTCCATGCCTGCCGACAAGGCAGACAGCATCGGAGACGATCGCATTAATATCATAGAGCCCATATGGATTACGGGAGATTTTCTGAACATCAAATATCAGTTTTATCATAGTAATAACAAGGAAAAAGCGCACATGCTAAACTTAGTTATAAATGAGGAGTCCACCGAAGAAAATGATAAACCAGACTACCTTACTTTGGAATTTCGCCACAACGCCTACAATGACGATCCTTTGATACTAGGTACGGGACTTACCTCTTTCAAATTAGATAACATAGCTCACTTGTTAGAAGGCAAAAAAGGAGTAAATATTCGTGTCAGGAGTATTTACGATGGAGTGAAGTACATCACGCTCGACTTAAAAAAAGACAATAACTAATTCTTCTTAGTACTCTTTTTACATCTCGATAGAAATAAGGCGGAGTAACATCGTGAATGTTTGCTTCGCCTTATTCACTTTCATTCTTAACTATTTTCTTACTTTCTTTTGTCAATTTGATTTTTTATTCATATTTTTGTTTTTATTTCGACTAACAAACAAACAATAGCAAGACGAATAAATGAGGAGCCTATGCAAAGCAGTTATACTAACTATCTGCTTCCTAATTCACTCACATACGCTTATAGGTGCCAATGAAGATTGCAAAAAGATTGATTGTAGGCTTATTATCAATACTTATGTAAATTCTAACCCATGGAAAAAAAATCTTAAAGAATCTATTCTTGCTTTGGCTTCGCAAAAAAATAACGAAAATAAGACAACACCCTATGACGTAGTTCCTTCTTCTCAAGAATCATATGAGTACCTAATTATAGGATGTATGGGTCTTGTCGTTTTACTATTAGTAATCTTTCAGTATTACCGCATACATATACTCAAAAAAGTAAAACGTATCCAACAAAACGAGCTGGCAATCACTCAAAAATACAATAATCTGATCAACAATATGCCGGTTCTTTATCTATTGGAAGAATTTGAAAAAGATGCCAATGGTAAGATTGTTGAAACCCATTGTATGGATGTAAACAGCCACTTCGAAGAACAATTTTACAAACGCAATCAAATCATCGGAAAGAAAAGAAGGACACTATCCAAAATTTTGTGTAAATGCTTATTCTAGTCTTTTTGATTCGAGTAATTTATTTATCTTTAAAACTTCATCAATGGATAGTATTATGTCAGAGCGTGAAAAACGTCAAGTGGTTCCTCGTGAACTTTTGAGCAAAGAGTTTTTGTGTAACTTTGTCCACATGAGATGGAATAACCTAATATATAGTCTACTATTTTCAGGATTAGGAGCATTCTCCTATCTTTTCTTGGTGAACAATACAGACCTGACTCCTCGCATAGCTGATGCTTTGTACTCACGAGGAGCTTTTATATTCTTCATTTTGGTATTCAATGTATTGGGTTATACTACGCTCCGCCTCAGCTCCTGGATTAACACTCAGTATGCTGTCAACGTGCGTTCTCGTTGGAAAATATCAGTCATTTATATGACTGTGACACTACTTTATCTGCTTTTAAACTATGGCTTACTGATATTTGCCAAAATACTGGCAGGAACCTCCAATCTTTTCACGGTAACGAATAGTGGTTGGCGGATCCTTGTCGTAGTTTGGCTTGTTGAATTGGTCATTTTAGGCTTAGTAGTAGCTAATCGCTCCATGCTAAATGCTTTGAAGCTACAGAAAAAACGGCGAAGCTTCAAGCAGAGAATGATATGGCACGATACACAGCTTTACAAAATCAACTCAACCCGCATTTTCTATTCAATACTCTAAATACACTGATTGCAGAAATTGAATATAATCCCGATAATGCGGTTAGCTTCACAAAACATTTATCCAGCGTTTATCGATATGTCTTGCAAAGTCAAAACAAGACCTTAGTTACACTCAATGAAGAATTGGAATTTAATCGTTCCTACCTCTTCCTACACGAAGTACGACTGGGAAATTGCCTTCATTGCGATGATAAGATCCCTGCCGATTGTAAAGACTGTTTGCTACCGCCACTCACCCTCCAACTGCTGGTTGAGAACGTCATTAAGCACAACTCCATCACTCAAAGCAAACCGATGACAATCACTATTCAAACAGAGAATGAGTATTTGGTGGTGAGCAACCCCATACATCCCAAGAAGAGCGCTACTTCTTCCGGTGTAGGCTTGCAGAATCTTACAAAGCGCTGTAAACTCATGACCGGTAAGCACATAATTATTGAACATCCGGCTGAACTATTTACCGTTAAAGTACCTTTGCTATATGAATAAACAGAATGTAGTCATCATTGAAGATGAAGTTCCCGCTGCCCGTTTGTTGCACTCCATGGTTGCTCGCATTCGCCCCGAATGGAATATAACCGTTTTACCCGGAAGTGTAGACGAAGCCATAGCTTGGTTTACTTCTCATCCACATCCCGACCTCATCTTCTTAGACATACAACTGGCAGACGGTAATTCATTTGATTTTCTATCTGTGGCTAATCCGTCTTCAGCCATCATCTTCACTACCGCCTACGACCAGTATGCAGTCCGTGCCTTTACGGTCAACAGCATAGACTATATTCTAAAGCCGGTGGATGAACAACGGCTTTCAGATGCCATTCTGAAATATGAAACACTACAAGGCAGCGGTCGCCCTCTTCCAGAGGACTACCTCCCGACCTTGCTCGATGCCCTCCAACCTCGTGACAAGCGTTATCGCACCCGTTTCCTCATATCAGGAATCGATCGTTTTTGGTCACTTCAAGTGAGCGACATTGCCTATTTCTACTCAGAAAATAAGATTACCTTCGCTGTAACCCGCACCGGACAAGAGCATATCATCGATCTATCGTTAAGCAAATTGATGGAACAACTTGATCCGGACCGCTTCTTCCGTGCCAATCGGCAAATCATTGTGTGCATCACTGCTATTGACCATGCAGAACCTTATTTCAATGGGAAAATAACGGTCACTGTTCGCCCATCCTATAAAAACAAAATTACGATCAGCGAAGAAAAACTTACAACTTTCAAGCAGTGGCTTAACTTCTAATCCAATATAAAGGCGTATCTTTGCCGTTCATTTACGAAAACGACTTACACTAAATATGAAGAAAGGACTTTTATACGCCATTTTGGCTTCTACACTATGGGCTATTGTCAACCCATTTATCAAACAAGGACTAAGCTACGATCTCACTCCGATGAACTTTGCAGGCATCCGCTTTTTCAGTGTCGGTATTATTTTATTCGCCTATACTTGGCATAAAGGAATGTGGCAGGAAATCAAGCAACATCGCAAGCTCTTCCTTAACCTCATTTGCATCAATATGTTCATGGGCTACACCGCCTTCTACTTCGGAGTCGATTTTGTAAGCGGTGCCATATCCTCTATTATTATGGGCATGACACCCCTCATTAACGTGCTACTCGCTCACTTATTAGCAAAAAATGACAAGCTGAACGGCCACAAAGTAGTCAGCCTTGTGATTAGCCTCATTGGCTTGCTACTGATTGTTGGAATGGGCAGTGATGGCAAACCGTTAGACTGGAAAGGCATTACGGGCATCGTATTATTACTCCTCAGTATTATCTTTCAAGGATATTCCGCAATCTCGGTATCTGAAGATAAAGGCAAAGTGAATCCTATCTTTTTGAATGCCGTACAAATGTTTTTCGGTGGTTTACTGATTTATCTGGTAGGACTGGGCACCGAAGGTTATCATTCTTTTATCGGCAAGCCTGTAGGCTTCTATATCAGCCTCGGCATCCTCATTTTCATTTCTGTTTTTGCTTTCAGTTTCTGGTTCATTGCTCTGCAAAGTAAAGGAACCAAAGTCAGCGACATCAATATGTGCCGACTCATCAACCCTATTTTAGGAGCTTTATTAAGTTGGGCTATGCTGGAAGGAGAGTATCCTACTTTTAGCACAGTGGCAGGTATGCTGATCATCGTCAGTTCATTGGTTATCTATTTCAAAGGAGCAGAAATACTAAAATTTATCCGTAACAAGTAAAAGCGATTTGATTATCTACTTATAAAAATTAAAACTCATTATTCAGACAAGTCAATTTCAGTGATTTCTGAAAGTTTTCGATAGACAACTTAGTCCTAATCTGCAGTTTCACACTGCTATTCGGTTGTATATCAAAATAGTTATCACTGTAGAAACTGTCATGATCATCAATAGATATACATACTGCACGAGCAAATTTATCAGATACAATCGTCACCTCATAGCCACCATCCATCGGACAAACATCCGTTGTCAAGTGTACCCTTGGATAATGCATCTCCTTTTGCTTATCCAAATAGCAGTTATTGTCATACATTCGACCGGTTTTATCAGTATAGCTGACATATACATACACATCCCCTTTAGCTGCACCTTTCATCAGTTCAGTTATCGGAGCAGAAAAACAGATTTGACTCTTATTGCCGGAAATTCGTACAGGCCTATCCCGATGATAAAACACTGTTCCGTCAAATCCACATACTCTCACTTGCAATTTTCCAGAGGTATCTTTCACACGATCAGATATACCATATACCTTTAATTCACTTCCTTCTAAAATCGGAGAAATCAGAATATCATCAAACGCCTTACGGACATAATAATGCTGCGCTTTCCATCTTCCGTAATAATCACGACTTGCCCATGAAGCTACAGGCCAGCAGTCATTATGTTGCCAAAAGAGAGTTCCCATATTATAAGGCATCTGCCGACGGTGCGATTCAATGGCCGTCTTGATGGCATCTCCCTGCAATACCTGATTCATATACAGAAAGGATTGAAAATCGTTGGGTCTTTTGTATTCATTGAGCAGATAAGTTTCAATCAACCCATTGGCATGATCACCACCACGTTGATGAGACATCATCACTTCCGAACGGATATCCCAATCTTCCGAATAAGGAGCATACCGTTTGACAGATTCAAATGCTGGAAAAGATTGGAAGCCATACTCACTAAAGAAACGTGATTTCTCTTTGTTATAATCAGAGATTGGAGCCTTACCATGCCAAACATTCCAGTAATGACGGTCACCATCTGTTGTTCCAGACATCTGATCTTCGAAAGCAAATGGAGAGGAAGGCCAATAAAAAGCTTCAGGAGCATACTCTTTTATCACATTGGGTAAAGTGATATGATATTGCTCTTGATATTCAGCCCAAACTTTATCGGCATAAGCCTTACTTAGCTTTTCTATCTCCGATTTCCATCCCCAGCCCAACCAAGCATCCTGGCACTCGTTATTACCGCACCACAAAGCAATACAAGCATGATTGCGCAAGCGTTTTACATTATCAACAGCCTCTTGGCGTATATTTTCAAGCAAAGTTCCCTCAGCAGGATACATACTGCAAGCAAACATAAAATCTTGCCAAATCAGGATGCCATATTCATCACATAAATTATAGAAAAGATCATTTTCATAAATTCCTCCGCCCCAAACACGAAGCATATTCATATTTGCATGGACCGCATCAAGAATGGTTTTCTGATAGATTTCCGGAGTAACACGAGGCAGAAAGTTATCGCATGGAATATAATTGGCACCTTTAGCAAAGACAGGTCGCCCATTCAGTTCAAGATAGAAAGTATGACCATCCTTATCCGGCTTGCGAATCACTTTCAGAGAACGAATGCCTATCTTTTCAGTTTTAGAATCCAGCAATTCTCCATTCGCAGTCATTTCTGTACGAAGTCGATATAAAAAAGCCTCTCCTAAGCCATTAGACCACCACAGTTTGGGATTATTCAGTATAAAGTTTACCGTAACCTGATTCATTCCTTTCTTTAAATCCACCGATTGCCTACCCAGTATTTCACCTGTAGCCTCATCCGTAATCCTCACAAGGACGCCATCCATGTTTTTGTCAGCCTTTAGTTCTACTTGACCCTTAATGATTGCCTTACGTGCACTCACCTCTTTTTGTTCAATAAACACATCATTAATGCGTGCATCGCTCCAAGCTCTGATATAAACAGGTCGCCATATACCTGAAGTAACAAATCGAGGGCCCCAGTCCCAGCCATAATGATAGCCTGCTTTACGAGCAAATATACTGATTTTCTTATCAAGTAATCCACCGTTTTCCGACTGATCATTGGATGCCGGATAATGGTAAGGAAGCGCATCCCATTTAGGAACATCCATTTTAATAGGAGAATGGAAATAAACCCTCAACACATTTTCTCCCTCTTTGATATTTGGTTTAGCCGACACTGTCCAACGACGGAACATATTATCTGCCCTCAGCACACAACTATCATTCAGATAAACATCTGCATAGGTATCCAAACCTTCAAAGACCAATTCCAGATTCTCCTTTTGCATCATATCGTCAGCCAATACAAAACGAGTTTCGTAAACCCAGTCTTCTTTATCAACCCATTGCAATCCTCGTTCATTCAATCTAAAAAAAGGATCTTCAATAATCTTATTTTGAAGTAAGTCAGTGTGAACCACTCCCGGCACAGTGGCCGGATACCAATTAGTGAGTCTTGCTTGCTTAAACATCCAACCCTCGTGCAAATTTTTCACCAACGGAACTGATGCGGATAATACACCGCCAGATAATAATCCAACGGCAATAGCGGCTGTTTGTAATTTCATACTAATGTGTTTCATAGGTTTTTGCAATACAAATTCTGCAAAACAAAAATACGACATTCTAAACAGACTTTCTAATATATTATTAGCAAAAGATGGTATTATAGTAAGCAAGAAAAAAAACCGGAAGTTTTGCAAGTTTATTCTTGCAGAACTTCCGGTTTGCGGAGAGACGGGGATTCGAACCCCGGATGCCCTTTTGGGGCATACACGCTTTCCAGGCGTGCCTCTTCAACCACTCGAGCACCTCTCCTCTTACGGGGCGCAAAAGTAGTTTAAGTTTTCGGCATATCCAAATATTCGGAGAAAATAAAACAAGTAAAATCCTTGTTTCTTTACGATAAAGCCCTCTATCAGCATCTGACGTTGATAAATCATTTCCCACAAAACTTCAGTAAAATTCAACAGACTAAAGAGATATCCCCCACTGAATTAGACCAGTTTTAGTCCTATAATTGAAATGATTAATGTAGAAATAAAGAACATACGCCACAAGGTGGCGGGTTCATTGCTCAAATAATCCTGCTATTATTAGTATAATCCAACTCATTTCATACATAACATCCTAAAACAAACTATTAATCACCGTTCATATCTAAAGAAAGAAAGTATGATTAGGATTTAAAATCCCTTACGGCTTTCTCCAGTCTCTTCAATGTAAGTTCTCCGGATTGCCGCCAAAGCTGCTCACCTTTCTTCATTAAGATATAGGTAGGAACGGTGTCGATGGTGTAAAAACTCGTGAGGGAACTTTCCTGGTCGACATCAATCTGTACAACTTCAAGAGCGCCTTCTACCGACTTCTTAAATCCCTCTACAATAGGTTGCATATGCTTGCAATGAGGACACCACGTAGCATAAAACTCTGCCATTATCCAATCAGCATTCGCTAACTTTTCTTTATTCTGTTCTTCACAGGCATCTTTTTTTTCTTCCATACTGACCTCTTTTTAAATGAATAACTATACTTTTAACAATTATCAGAGAGGAATTGTTCCATGCATAGCAATCTACATCAATTGATGCTAAAGTAATTTACAATCAATTAGGCTGTTTTATGATCAAAAAGAACACGCCACACACTTCATCTCCGATTTATTTCTAAATGAAGGGGTTGTCCTCAACATATACCTGAAATAATTTAGATTTGCGGATGCTATGTTAGGAAAAATGTATATTATTCGCATTGTTTTGAGATGAAAGTCTAGAGTTTGAATAAAAAAAGAGTAAATTTGTAAAAGACATATTACAATGCAATATTCATAAGACTACATATTCATGCCAGAAACAGAAACAGATAAGGTTATTGCCCCAATCTTTGGCATAAGCAGATTAAGAATGGGGACAGATGGTTCTGGAGTAACGACACTTGTTACATTCATGGGCTGTCTCTTGAAATGCAGGTATTGTCTTAATGAAAAATGCCACGAACCTATATTTAAGTCTGAAAGTAACACTCCAAGAGACGGAATTTTATTGCTTTCTCCACAAACTCTCTATAACAGAATTAAGATAGATAACATCTATTTTTGTGCTACAGGTGGCGGTGTTTGTTTTGGTGGCGGTGAACCAGCATTGCAATGGAAATTTATAAAAGCGTTTCGCGCTATTTGCGGTGATAAGTGGAAAATCACTATTGAAACCTGCTTACATTATCCAGAAGATATCATTAGAGAACTATCTGCTGTGGTTGATTATTGGATTATTGATGTAAAATCATTAGACCCAGAAATCTTTGAGAAATATACCGAAGTCCCCTCCATTCACCTATCTAGAAGCCTAGAGGTACTTCGCAATATAGTAGATTCTGAGAAGGTAACCATCAAAATCCCTTTAATCCCTAAATTTAACAGCGAAAATGATGTAAAACAGTCTTTTATTCGTATGAAAGACAATGGATTCAGAAATATTAAACGAGTAAAGTACATAATACGGCCACTGAAAAAATGAAACCTCTTAATTGGACTATATATGAATACAGGGAAGCAAATATGTGAGATATTGAAATCTATACGCCAACAAATAGCCGATACGTATGGATTGGTATATGAACCAATTGAATGCAATCATGAAGGCGATTGTAAAGGAACTTGTTTCCGTTGTGATGAAGAGTTAAAGTATTTGCAACATCAATTGGACGCAAAGGGCATATCTCAAATAAAAATCAATGAGAGAATTGAACATGAAATGTATAGATTAACAGAAGGCATGACCGCCATTGAATATGTGGAGCCATTGGAAGGTGATATTATGCTGCCTTCTCCAAAGAAGAAAACAAGGGAACGCATTCTTTATAAAAGATGTGCTGTAGCAGGAATAGGCTTCCACAATATTGATGAAGTGTGGGATCAGTTATATGTTGGTACAGAGATTGCACTAGTTCGTGATAAAAAGAATGAATACGATCAAAATGCAGTAGCTGTTGCATTGACTGATGACTATGATGGCAATCCTGTTTTTTTTGACTTTAATTTTATACTTGGATATATACCACGCTCTGAAAATGAATATCTTGCTAGGATGCTTGACATAGGATGGAGCGATATCTTTGAGTGTGAAATAGACGAACTACATGAAGACGGTCCCTATAATGATAGAATTCATATTTCTATATACATTAAAAGTAAAAAAGACGTTGAACGTAAACACTCTACTCGCCTAAGAACTTTATTTTAGACAAGGCAGGAGTATGAAAAATTATGTGATGATCTTGAAGATAACAGCAATACTTATTTCCGTTGAAAAAACTTCCCAATGTGTAAACAGAATCTTCCCAATGAAGGTGAAAGAACCACTCTTCTTTGTCAATAATGAACGATCATTTCTTGATGATGAAAAAATCGAAGAACATCAACCTGAACCGTATTTATCACAAGAGGCATTAGATAGAATTTGAGAAAACTTTTGGTAATAAAATAATATGATAATTTAATATAAGGAATCATGAGTGAATACGACGAAGAATATGATGATTTTTACTATGACGATGGGCGCTTTTGTGATGATGATGACGATGAAGGGCGACGCAGCGGATACGATATTCCTACCTACGACGAACTTGACTTAGAGGGACGTTATTATACTTATGGTTCACGAGAAGAGTATAATGAATGGCGTAATGAACAGATTCAGGCTTTGAAGAATCCAATGAATACACAAAATTCGAATCCTTCGGTTGATCCTGCTAAGGAAGACTCGGGCACTGGTTGCCTCATAGTTTTCCCTGTTGTTCTTTTTTTGTCTCTCCTTTATTTTTGCTTATAACACACCAATATGATGGGAGTATTCAATACAGATATAGATTAGAACACAGAGTATATACAGCTTTGGTGAATATAGGTTATAATTGAACCCTAATAAAGTTTTCATCCTCGTTTTTTTTTGTTAAAGCAGAAAGTTTCAATTAAACTTCCTGCTTTTATTTTTGTCCTATAATCGTTGCAACACAATAGGTATAAAACAGATAGAGTATTCATTAAAAAGAAATGTAACGATGAGGAAAATAGTTTTGATGTTAATGGCCGCCTTTTTTATGGGTGGTGTGACAATGGCACAGCAAGCTCGCCGCAGTGATAAAATGCCCGAACCGAAGGTGCGTGCCGAACGCATGACGGAACGCATGGCCAAGGAATATTCTTTGGATGATGCACAAAAGGGTAAATTACTGGAAGCCAACTTGGCATTGGTGGAGAAAATGGGTAACAGACCCATGCATCGCAGAGTAAATATAAAGAGAGGTAAGAAGGCATGTGAGTCGTGTACTTGTACTCAAGCAAACAAGCAAGGTCAAATGAAAAGCGAAGTTGTCAAGAAAGAGAATAAGAGACCTCCATTGACAGACGAGCAACGGGCTGAGAGAAAAGCCAAAATGGAAAAGAAGCAGGAAGAAATGAAGGCTGCTCGTACAGCTTATGATGCAAATCTCCAGAAAATTATGACCAAGGAACAATACACAGCTTACAGTAAGAATATGCAAAACAGAAAGAATAAGATGGAATCTAAGGGAAAAGATGCCACAAAGAGTTGAGTTTTCAAGGTGTTAGTATCAAAAGAGACTGATGGAAACAAGGTAAAAGAATGAGGTTTATCGTGTTTCCGATTCAGTCTCTTATTGTTTTCTAGGCTTTTTCTTGTGTTTTTGCTGTCCTTTTTGTTTCTTTGCGTTGTTCAATTTATCAAATAAACAGAATGAAGAATATAGTTTATACGCTGGCTTGTACATCGATTCTCTTTTTTACAGCCTGTTCGTCAAAGAATAAAAATGGAGAGGATACGCAGTTGTCGATGCAGGATAGTACAGCGATTGCCGGTCCGCAACGGATGCAGGTATCTGAGGTGAAAGCTACTTTTACTTATAAAGGAAAAGATTATCAATCATCTGTTGTGCGACAGCCGGACGAAACTCTTCCCATTGTGACAGACGAGCAAGGAGCTAAATTCGTAGATAATCGCATTGCTTTACGCATCACGAGTGGTGGTAAACAAGTAGTGGACAAAGTGTTTACAAAGGAAAGTTTTGCTTCTCTGATTGACTCCAAATTTATGAAGTATGCCATTCTCGAAGGACTGGTTTTTGATCAGACCACTCCTCAAGGAATGATTTATGCAGCCAGTGTATGCTATCCGCAGTCAGATCTATATGTACCTATCAGACTGACTATCACTGCTGATGGCAATATTTCTATGGCAAAAGAAGATTTGATGGAAGATTATCAGCCTGACTCCATTCAATAAAAAAGTGCCTTAAAAACCGTAATCTACCGTTTCAAGGCACTTTAAGTTCTGAAAAACGAGGTTGGACTTTGTGTCAATATCACATAGGTTTATACCCCTTTGCCAATCCTCCTTCGCTGGTTTCCTTGTAAAGTGAAGGTAAGTCGTTTCCGGTTTCTTTCATCACTTCGACTACTTTATCAAAAGATACACGGTGCATGCCGTCAGTAAAGGAAGAGTAAAGGTTTGCATCCAAAGCACGGGCCGCAGCATACGCATTACGTTCTATGCAGGGTATCTGTACCAATCCGCATACGGGATCGCAAGTCATGCCCAAATGATGTTCTAATCCCATTTCTGCAGCATATTCTATTTGTGCCGGACTGCCTCCGAATAGTTGGTTGGCGGCGGCTGATGCCATAGAACAGGCTACACCTACTTCTGCTTGACATCCAGCTTCAGCCCCTGAAATGGAAGCATTGGTCTTGACGATATTTCCTACTAATCCAGCGGTGGCAAGGGCACGAAGAATACGTATATCACTGAAATCACGGCTTTTTGCCAGATGATAAAGGACTGCAGGCATCACTCCGCATGAACCGCAAGTGGGGGCAGTGACGATGACACCTCCCGAAGCATTTTCCTCACTTACAGCAAGTGCATACGAAAACACTAATCCGCGTGACTGGAGTGATTGTTTGTATCCGCTGGCACGTATAAAATAGGTAGAGGCTTTACGACGAAGATTCAGCTGCCCGGGTAAAACTCCTTCTTGTTCTAATCCACGTTTTACAGCTGCTTGCATAGTCTTCCACACTTCTTGCAGATAGTCCCATATATCATTGTCTTCACACTCCTTTACGTATTCCCAATAACTTTTCCCGGTGCGTTCACACCATTCTAAAATCTCAGTCATACGACTCATCTCATATACATCTGGAGTATTAATGGAAGAATCTCCATTATTTTCTTCAGCCAAAGCACCTCCTCCTACGCTGAAAACAACCCACTGGTCTGTTTGTTTTCCTTCGCTATCTAAAGACACGAACTTCATACCGTTAGGGTGAAAAGGAAGAAATATCTTTGGTTCCCAAATTATTTCTACGGGTGCAACAGGCTGCATGGTTTCAGTGATGGCTACATTGGTCATGTGCCCCTTGCCCGTAGCAGCCAGACTACCATACAAGGTTACTTGGAATGCAGCGGCTTGCGGATGCTTTTCCAAGAAAATTTCGGCAGCTTTGCGCGGTCCCATGGTATGGCTACTTGAGGGTCCCGTTCCGATGCGGTAGAGTTCTTTGATTGATTTCATATTTATTTACGATTTAAAAGATTACGATTATCATTACTTTGATATTTAAAATTCAGCTACTCTAAATCGACAACAGTGATGCCTGCACCTCCAAACTGCACATGTTCGTCAGCAAAGTGATCCACACCGGGCACTGTCTGTAAATATTGACGAATCAATGTGCGCAGAATACCTGTGCCGGTGCCATGGAGAATGCGTACACGAGACATTCCTACGAGAATGGCATCATCAATGAAATAGGTGACGGCTTGCAATGCTTCATCACCACGCATACCTCTAACATCAAGATCTTGTTTGAAACTCAGTTTCTTTTCATACATGCTATCTTGAGTTTGGGTACTAATGTACATACTTTTGGTAGAAAGTTCAGCTTGCTTAGGCTGTGCATTGGTACGCTCCAACCTATCTAACTTGACATTCGTTTTGATACTTCCAAAAGCAACAATGGCATTCTTGCCATTTACTTCCATGACTTCACCAACAGCAGTCTGCCCTTTTATTTTAACATTGCTTCCGCGCACGATAGCAGCCAGACGTTCGGCTTCTTTCTTTGCTTGCAACTCTGTCTGAACCTGGACTGACTGAACTTTTTCCTGCCCTTTTCCTGCGCCTTTTTCCTTTTTTCGGTTCTGCTTTTCTTTGAGCTTCTCCATTTTACGAGCCATTTTTTCTTCTTGCTCTTTATTGGCAAGAGATTCCATCGATTGACGAAAGTCGGTCAATTCCTGGCGTGCTTGGCGAGTTTTTTCTTTTTCTGCCTGTGCTTCCTTGATGGTTCGTATGGTATTTTCAATGCGGGCATTAGCTTCCTGCATCAATTGCTCGGCTTCTTCTTTGCTTTTTCGCAGAATTTCCTTGCGAGATTTCTGTAAGTCTGCTATTTCCGTCTGATAACGTTCAATGGTTTCTTCCATATGCTTTTCACGCTGACGAATGGTTTGACGTTTGCCTTCCCAGTAACGTTTATCGCGTACTATATCTTGCAGATATTTGTCTGCATTGATGTATTCACTGCCAACTATTTCGGAAGCATCGGCAATCACATCTTCCGGCAATCCGATTTTGCGGGCTATCTCGACGGCAAATGAACTTCCAGGGTTACCTATCTGAAGTTGGAATAGTGCTTGCATAAGATGACGGTCGTAAAGCATGGCACCGTTTACTACTCCTTCATGGTCTTCGGCAAAATGCTTCAGATTCTGGTAGTGTGTGGTGATTACTCCGAAGGTAAACTTCTCGTTGAAACGCTTCAGCACAGCTTCGGCAATGGCGCCTCCAATCTGGGGTTCTGTTCCACCCCCAAATTCATCAATTAGAATGAGGCTGCCTTCATTACAACTCTTCATCATCATTTTCATGTTCGTAAGGTGGGAAGAGTAAGTACTGAGGTCGTCTTCTATCGATTGTTCGTCACCGATGTCAATAAAGATGCTGCTGAATATTCCGGCATGACTACGTTCATGCATCGGGATGAGCAAACCGCATTGTAACATGTATTGAAGCAAGCCAACTGTTTTCAGACAGACGGATTTACCTCCGGCATTGGGTCCAGAGATAATAAGGATTCGTTGTTTCTCATTTAACTCGATGTCCAATGGTACCACTTTTTTGCCATGTTTGGCAAGAGAAAGTTGCAACAACGGATGCACAGCCATAGTCCAATCTAGTAATTGTTTGTCTTCAAGAGTCGGTTTCAAACCGGAAGTTTGTTCAGCAAATAAAGCTTTGGCACGTATAAAGTCTATTTCGGCAAGAAATTCATACGACAATAGTACGTCGGGAATGACAGGTCGTAGTTGGTTGGAGAAATCGGTTAGAATACGGATGATTTCACGTCGTTCATCTCCTTCCAGTTCGCGAATGCGATTATTAGCTTCCACGACTTCAGCAGGTTCAATAAAGACTGTTTTTCCACTGGCAGATTCATCGTGTACAATCCCTTTGATCTTCCGCTTCAGAGCAGGAGCAACGGGAATAACCAGACGGCCATCGCGCATAGTTGGTGCAACATCTTTATCGACTACTCCTTCGGACTGGGCATTTCTCAGAATACTGTTCAAGGATCGGGAAATGCTTCCCATGGTACTTGCCAATTCTCGACGGATGCGCGCCAGTTCGGTAGAAGCATTGTCTTTTATTTTTCCATAAGGAGAGAGAATGCTATTTATTTTCCCAATAAGTTGGGGAAACACAGTGATGTCTCCTGCAAGCCGTTTCAAGCTTGGGTAAGGAGAATCACTTTCTTCTTCGTCCTCTTTCTGTAAGAAGCGGATGATGTCGCGTATGGTTTCCAGTGAGCGTCGCAGATCAAAAAGTTCTTGTTCATCCAAGTACATGCCTTCTACGCGTATCCTTTTTAGGGAGGGACGAACATCAAAGAAATATTGTGCAGGGAAATTATCTTCTTCTTGTATAATGCGGACAAATTCAGAAACTTGGTTCAGACGTTCCTCCACTTCGCTAAAGCGGTCGGAAAATGTAATGTCTGTCACTCGTTCCTCACCCAAGGTACTGAGACATTTTTCTTTCAGTAGCTGGCGAATCTGGTCGAAACCTATCTTTTGTTCAAAATTCAGTGGGTATATCATGGGTTCAGCCTATTTTCAGGGAACAAAAGTACGATTAATTTGTGAAAAAAGAGAAGGTAAGTTTGTAGATTTAAAATTGATTTGTATCTTTGCATCGCTTTAAGAGAAAAGTATTTCTGAAAAGAGTTTTTGGAGAGGTGGCAGAGTGGTCGATTGCGGCGGTCTTGAAAACCGTTGTGCTGCGAGGCACCCGGGGTTCGAATCCCTGTCTCTCCGCTGAAAGGTCTGAACAAAAACAGACAATAAACGGACAAAAACCTACA
>CALYZE010000038.1 GCA_945607605.1 uncultured Bacteroides sp. | reverse complement strand
CTACTGCATAAAAGTTGTTTCCCTTCCGATGAAAATAGTCTTTGTACCTACCATTTTTTTAAATAAAGGCTTTATTCTTGCATAACAGGTAGCTTTGCGATACAGAGAAAGTAAGAAAAGATCGCATAAACTTAAAGAACGAATGCACCATTACTTGTTCATTGCCTTATATATTACTTCCTGTATTCTCGTACGAATATCCAGAGACATTAGTTTGCCATTCCATGCATCTGGATAGATACGGTTACTCAAAAAGACAAATACAATCCCATTTTCGGGATCTACCCAAGCACATGTTCCCGTAAAACCTGTATGTCCATATACAGAGGTCGGCGCGGAAGGAGCACAAGGACTCTTAACCAAATTTTGAAGATCTGGTTTATCAAATCCCAAACCACGACGACTAATTTTAGAAACAGTGGTAGTGAAAAGCTTGCAAGTTTCTTTGCTCAGATAACGTTTTCCATCTAATTCTCCGCCATTCAGAATCATCTGATAAATACGCGCCACTTCTTCAGCTGTAGAAAAGAGTCCCGCATTACCGGAAATACCTCCTTGGAAAGCAGCCGATTCGTCGTGAACAAATCCTTGAAGTATTGTTTTGCGCAAGAACGGGTCGATGGAAGATGGCACGATTTCTTCTTTTTTCAGAAAACGCAACGGTAAAAAGCCCGTTCGCTTCAATCCCATCGGGATATAGAATTCTTGTGCCAGAAACTCATCCATCGGCATACCTGTTCGTACTTCGATTAATTGTTGCAACACAATGAAACCTACACAGCTATAACGGTATCGTTTGTCTTTTAAAGGTGTATCGACAATCTTCTGCAGATACTCCTCCTTAAACGAACGATTCAGCCACAAACTATCAGAGACTTGCAAAGTACACTCTTCCGTTCGAACTTTGGATGTTAATCCCTTACGGAAGCGAAACTTTGGATTTGCCCAAGTCCGACTGCCAATTCGTACCGGATGTGTCTTGTCAAACTTACCTTTAAACAAAGTACCGGCATAACTATCATTGTCAATAGCATCTTGATAGAATAACAAGGTAGAAGGCAAACCAGACTCATGCAGCAACAAATCACGTACTGTTATATTTTTCTTATCCGTATCTTGCAGAAATGGCAAGTACTCTGACACTCGGCTTGTCAGATTAAGTCGTCCCTTTTCATACAATTTCATTACGGCCAACAAAGTAGCAGTGGTCTTTGTCAACGAAGCAAGATCATATACGGCTGTATTCGTAACAGGTACAGATTTTGGATAGATCTCTGCAACTTTATTTGTGTAAGTTCCAAATGCCTTATTATACATTTCTTTACCCTCTTTCAGCACTACTACCTGACATCCAGGATAAGCACCTTCACGGATACCTTCTTTGGCTATATCATCAATCTGCGCAAGAGTACGGGAACTTACACCATATTCCTCCGGAACAAAATAGGGAACAGTCTGTGGTCCTAAACTTTGCCCCGAACCGGTAGAAAACAATTCACCGATGCTTGCAGACAAACGTCCATCCGCAACAGCTTTACCATACACTATTTTGGCGACTTGTTTTTGCACCTGTTCATTGGAAGAATGTGCCAGAATCATTGCCTCACCTGTCGATATCGCACGATGAATTTGTAACACTTGTTTTCCTGGGATAAAGCAGAGATAAACCACGGGAACATCAGGAGTGAACTTTGTAAAGAAAGCTTGATAAGGTGCCAAACGATGTTCTGTGACGCATACCAAAATACGTTTGTACCGAGTTAAGGAGTCTTGTAGTTGTTGACATTTCGCTTCCGACAAATCCTTCTCCAATCGTATCTCTACTGGCTGAGTAAATTCGGACAATTCTTTTATGAAAGGCTGGATCTCTTTCGAATCTCCAACTTGAAGCACCGCTACCTCCTTGATGGAAGGATCTAATGGAAGTAGTTTAGCCTGATTATCCAAGACCGTAACCGCAGCTAAATTCAAACGCCGAATTAAATCCCTTGTTTTAGGAGTATTAATACGTGTACCTAAACCGGAAAGGTTGATCGTAGGTTTCTTCGTCAAACCTAAGGCGTATTTATAAGTCAACACTTTACGACATTTTGCATCAATATCACTTTTTTTCAATTCGCCTCGTTTCACCGCATCCAAAATAGCCTCAACTTCTTCCTTTATACGACGGGGAACAAGTAGCAAATCATTGCCAGCTTTCAATGCTTGTAAACAGAGAGTCGGACTACCAGATACACCCTTCATAGCTAAAGCATCTGTAAAAATGAGTCCTTTAAATTTAAGTTCATGGGTCAATACATCATGGATCACGCTACGCGAGAGAGAAGAAGGTACCCCTCCCTGCACTTCAAAAGCTGGAACCTCCAGATGTCCTACCATAATTCCTCCCAAGCCAGCCTGAATCGCTTTCTTAAAAGGATATAATTCCACACTGTCCAGCCGCTCGCGGGTAAAAGATAGCATCGGTAATGCCTTATGCGAATCCACATCCGTATCGCCATGCCCTGGGAAATGTTTACTTACAGAAAGCACACCACCATCTTCCAACCCTTTGGAATAGGCTATAACTTTATTGGCAACATTCAAGGGAGACTCACCGAAAGAACGGGTGTTAATTACCGGATTCTGAGGATTAATATTCACATCGGCCACAGGGGCAAAATTAACCTGTACTCCCAATTCGCGGCATTGACGTGCCATTTCACGCCCATATTCATAAATCAAGCTATCATCTTGAATGCATCCTAAGACCATATTTCGAGGGAAACCAGGCGTACCTCGCAAACGCATGGACAACCCCCATTCACCATCAAAAGTGATCATTAATGGAACCTTTGCCATCTGTTGTGCTTCATTTGTGAGCACAGCTTGATTCTGCATCAATCCACCAGAAAAAAGCAAACCTCCTACTTTATAGTCCTCTACTACTTTACGCAGTAATTCTTTGTTTGCTTTATTTTGATGAGGTGCAATGGTATAAATAAAAAGTTGCCCGATACGCTCTTTTAAAGTCATTTGTTTCAATACAGAATCCACCCACTGCCGACAACGGATATCCTCTTGGAAGGAACGCACCAGCGAAGGCTCCACCGCAGGTGTAGAATCAGGCGATGTAGGGATACGCTGAGCATCTAAGGCGAGATGTCCACAGAAAACGAGGAAAAATAAGGCAAATAGAAATATCTTCTTCATACGAGTACTTTTTTCAGGTTACATACTTTTTCTTTTGTATCAAGACGAAAGAAAACGCATTCATTTAAAACAGTCCCTCAAAAACCAACTTCTGAATATCGGTTCTAATATTCATATCTCCCAATTTCGTATTCCACACATTCGGACAAAGTCGATTACTTAGGAACACAAAGACTGTCTTACTATTCGGATCTACCCAAGCACAGGTTCCTGTAAAACCAGTATGTCCATACACCTCTGCGGGAGTTGAGTCTGCACAAGGGCTGTTTTTTACATTTGACACATCCGGTCTGTCGAAGCCTAATCCACGACGACTGATAGCTGACTTTTCCGTAGCAAACAGACGACATGTTGCTTCGCTAAAGTAGCGTTTTCCATTTAATTCGCCGCCGTTCAGCAACATTTGATATACCTTGGCAACTTCTGCGGCCGTCGAGAACAAACCAGCATTACCGGATATTCCTCCTATACAAGCAGCAGTTTCATCATGTACATAACCGCAAAGATCTTGACGACGCAGAAAATCATTGAACGCTGTCGGCATAATTTCAGTTTTCGTAAATTTACGCAGAGGCAAGAATAAAGTTCGCTGCAATCCCATCGGAGCATAAAATTCTTTGGCAACATACAAGTCCATTGGTAACTGCACTACATTTTCTACAATCTGTTGCAAGAGTACAAAACCTAGATTACTGTAAACATAACGTTTGCTCTCCAAATCACACTTGGCAATTTTTTGAAGGATTGTATTTTTAAAATCTTTGTTTAGCCACATATTATCTGCCACGTGCAAAGAGTAAACGCCACTCGGTTGATTAGAAACCAAACCGTGCTTGAATTTGAAATCAGAACAGTAGTAACTATGTTCGCTCACCTGCGTACGGTGCCATTTATCTATCCAACTTTGTGAATAAGGGCCATGAACCGAATTGGGGTCAATCGCATCTACATAAAAGCGAATATAAGGCGGTAAACCGGATTCATGGAAAAGCAATTCACGAATGGTTATATTTTTCTTGTTAGTATGAAGCAGAAATGGCAAGAATTTGGATACTTTGTCATCTAGTTTCAATTTACCTTCATCATAAAGTTTCATGATGGCAAGCAAAGTAGCGGTCGTTTTCGTCAAAGAGCCCAGATCAAAAAGGTCAGTAGAACGCACAGAAGTGGTATCTCTGTCAGAATGCTTTCCAAAACCCTTATCATAAATAGTATGTCCCTCTTTCAAAATCATAATCCGGCAACCTGGATAAGCACCTACCGATAAACCCTTTTGGGCTATGTCGTCAATGCCATGCAAAATATAGGATTTCATGCCGTAATCTTCCGGAATAATCGTTCCTGGTTTCATCCCTGGTTCGATGATGCAACCTGTGCCGGCAGGAAACAAACGCCCGATACCCATAGATATTTTGCCTCGAGCCGGTACCTTGGCAAAAAGTACATCGGCTACATATTGTTGTAAGTCAGCTTCAGCTGAATGAGCTAGTACAACAGCACTCGACTTTGTCAAAGCAGGTTCTAAGGGTAATAAAGTACGATAGGAAGTAAAGACGGCATAAACCAATGGAGCTTGTACATTCAGTTCGCTCAGAAACTTCACATCTTTATCGCTGACATAAGTCGAACCGGTAATACTGATTACCACTCTGCGATAAGCTGCCAATTGGCGCTTTACCTCTTCCTGCATGGTGTCATCTGCATTCCTGGGCAAATAGAAACAACTGATATCGGTCTGTTTCTTCATTGCTTCAACAAAGGGAGTATCCTGCTCTTTATCACCCATGCTAAGCAAGGCAATGCCCCCATCAACGGGTGCCAAAGGAAGAATATCAAAATAATTACTCAATACCGTTACGGCAGAATGACGCAACTTGCGAGCCAATGCTTGCGCTTCTTCCGTATGAATACGGTAACTCATTCCACTGACTTGTAGTTTGGGCTGCACTGTCCTTAAACCCAACATATATTTATACATCAATACCTTACGGCATTTCATATCTACATCTTCCTGGCTGAGAACTCCAGAGCGTACAGCTTCCATCAGTTCTGACATGGCATTTTTTGTATTGAATTGCACCAATATCATATCATTGCCGGCAAGTACAGCTTTGGTCGTCATCTGTGGAACTTGTGATACACCTTTCATGTCTAATGCATCTGTAAACACCAACCCCTTGAAACCTAATTCCTCTTTCAGCAATCCGGTCACGATATTCTTCGAAAGGGAAGAAGCAATCAGAGTATCCGGTTCTAATACCGGCACCTGCAAATGTCCTACCATCACACCTCCCAGACCAGCACGTATAACCTCCTTGAAAGGATATAATTCCACACTGTCCAAACGAGCACGATCATAACTCAGTACGGGCAACGTTTTATGAGAGTCCGTACTCGTATCACCGTGTCCTGGAAAATGTTTGGATACAGACAGTACACCGCCACTCTCTAATCCACGACCATAAGCCACTGCTTTTTCCGCAACTCTTTGTGGATTTTCACCAAATGAGCGTATATGTATCACCGGATTCCAAGGGTTCGTATTAGCATCCGCATCCGGTGCAAAATTAACATGTACTCCCAATGTTCTAAATTGACGTGCCACTTCACGCCCATATTCTTCAATCAAGCGATTATCGTCAATACAGCCCAAAGCCGCATTACGGGGATAGTCAGGTGTTCCTTTCAGTCGCATAGACAATCCCCACTCACCGTCGAAGGTTATCATGACAGGGACTTTCGCATGCCTCTGGGCGAGATTTGTCAGTATGGCTTGTTCTTCCGGTGTCCCTTCCGCAAATAATAAACCACCTACTTTATATTTTTTGATTAACTCACGTATCTGTTTCTTGTTTTCTTTGGTTGCCTTGGCAGGAATGGTGGCAACAATTAGCTGCCCCACCTTTTCTTGCAGACTCAAATGAGACATCACCGAATCTACCCATTGACGGCATCGATTATCCGAAGTAGACGGTAAAAACGAAGTATTATTCTGAGCGTGCAACAAAGGGTTTACAAAAAGGAGCCCGATAATCCATAAAAGGAGAGTATATTTATTCATTTAATTGATCTGCTATAATTTGATGATGATTGATTCTGTTTTATTTTTTTTCCCAATGTCATTTCCAATACTCCCACAAAGATGCCGTTCTTGCCAGTATGAGATACCCGTACATTCTTTCCGTCGGCATTTAAGTAGTTCATCGGCCTCTCCATAAAGGTGTGAGAGTGTCCACCTAAAATAACATCGAGGTTGCGTGTTTTGCTTACCAAGCTTTCGTCACAAACAGTACTAGCGCTACGGATACCCAAATGAGATAAACAGATCACAACGTCACAGTTTGCGTCCAACTTCAAGAAATCAGCCATTTTTTGTGCCACTTCTATAGGATCGTTATAAACAATCCCCTCACATTTGTCAGCCTGCACCAATCCCTCCATTTGAGGAGCTAATCCCAAGATGCCAATTTTCAGCCCGCCACGTTCCAATATAAGATAAGGCTCCACCAATCCCTCAAGAACTGTGCCTTTCACATCGTAATTAGAGCAGACTATCGGGAAATTGGCCATTCGAAACAAACGCGCCATATTATCCAATCCGAAGTCAAATTCATGATTACCGATAGTCATTGCATCATACTTCATGAGATTCATCATCTTTATTTCCACTTCCCCTTGAAAAAGGTTATAGTATGGAGTACCTTGTGAGAAGTCTCCGCAATCAAAGAGCAATACCTCTGAATGTTTGCTGCGAACTTCTTTGATAAAGGAACTTCGACGCACAACACCCCCCATGCCGGCATACGCATCGGCTGCATCCTTATTGATGGGGTCGATACGACTATGTGTGTCACTGGTTTGTAATATAATCAACTGCTTATCCGACTGAGTTTCTTCTGTTGACTCAGAAGACAACACGTGAAAAGATTTCTCTTCCTTTATTGTTTTCTGCTGTGCTGATGCAGCAAAGGAAAAAAGCAGTAATACAGCCAAAGAATATACTTGTTTCATCTTTATTCTGATTTATCGATTCTTAATAATCAGTCTTCAATTGTTATCCGTCCTTCCATGCGAGAAGTTACTTTTTTGCCTGCTGCAGTTTGAGCTTCTACATATTTCATAAACAAACTACGCACAGTGGCATCTTTCGGGCATTCTCTCTTATCCGCTTGCGGAAGTGCGATCATTCCATCGTTTCCATCAGCCAGATAATCAATAGTAGCTATTGTATAGACTCCTTCATCTGCTACCAGTTTTCCACCAATGGTTCCTTGCAACAACTTGCCGTTTTTACTTATTTTAAGTTGGACGCCACTGACACCTTCTCCGCCTTTCGCCGCTATATTTTCAAATAATTGTTTCAAGACAGAGCCTTTTACTGTCAGCACACAAAGAGAGTTTTCAAATGGCAGAATCTCATAAATATTTTCAGTTCTAACCAGCCCCTTCGTCAAAGAATTACGAATACCACCGATATTGACTAAACCCATATCAGCCGGCTTACTCAGCACTTCCGCGGCTGATTCACGTAGAACATCTGCTACCAAATTGGACAAGAGGCTTTCCGGGCGGGAACGGTCCATTGAAAATTCCGCAGTACCCACTACACTATACATTACACTGTCAATCTTTGCTTTATAAGGCACAAGCAAAGCTACCGCCTCTGCATCCGGTTTTACATCCCAAGTAGAGTCGATGGGCACTCTACCACCTTCCACCTTTGTGATTTCATAGGCAGAATGACAAGACGTCAACAAAAATACTGCAGTAAGAACTAGCTCCAAGAGGTGCTGCAAATAAAATCTTTTCATTTTGTTCTGTTTTAAATTGCCACAAATATACCTTTTTATTCTTTTCGCAGGCCTATATACATCTCAAAACAAAACAAAAAATGACAAAACTGCTATCAAACTCTTCAAAATTGAAGCCATCATAATGAAGATAAAATATAAAATAAAACGACACATAGTATTGTGTATGTGATAAATAATTCGTTTCTTTGCACCGCTTTCGCGCAATCGCTGTCAGGACTATTAGAGAGAGCCTGGTATGTTGCGTTGTAACGATCAAACAATTTAATAGTAACAACAATGGATTTAATTAAAATTGCAGAAGAAGCATTTGCTACCGGAAAACAGCACCCGAACTTCAAAGCTGGTGATACTGTAACTGTAGCATATCGTATCGTGGAAGGTAACAAAGAACGTGTACAGCTGTACCGTGGCGTTGTTATCAAAATCGCCGGTCACGGTGACAAGAAACGTTTCACCGTACGTAAGATGTCAGGTACTGTAGGTGTAGAACGTATTTTTCCTCTTGAATCACCGGCTATCGACAAAATCGAAGTGAACAAAGTGGGTAAAGTTCGTCGCGCTAAATTGTACTACCTGCGTGCTCTTACCGGTAAAAAGGCAAGAATCAAAGAAAAAAGAGTTATCGGTTAATTCCAAACTCTCGTTTCGAGATAAGAAGAGGATGTATCAAAATAATGCATCCTCTTTTTTAGTTTTAGCAGCCAGCAATAAAACAAAGTGAACTTTTTGAGAAATCCAAAATTTGTGAGATTGCTGTTAGTATCACAGGCAAATGAAACGAGGGTGTATCTCCAAATGATACACCCTCGTTATTTATCTATTTAAAATAAGATTTGTCTTATCTAATATCTCTCAGTTCCCACCCTAATGCACTGGCTCCCAATACAGCAGCATCAGAATCCTTCAGTTCGGAAGCCAATAGTTTGGTTTTGCCTTTATAAATATTCAGCACATTGTCATCAACAGCTTTTTGAATAGGCTTGAAGATATAATCACCTGCCTTAGCCAAACCACCGAACAATACAATCGCTTCAGGACTAGAGAAAGCAATAAAGTCCGCCAAAGCTTCACCCAAAATAGTTCCAGTAAATTCAAAAACATCCTGTGCCAACTTATCACCCTGAACAGCAGCATCATATACATCTTTGGAAGTAATATTTTCAGCTGGAATAGCACGTAATAAACTGGACTCTGTACTTGCAGTCAGGAATTCACGTGCTGAACGTGCTACACCTGTAGCCGAACAATAAGTTTCCAGACAACCATGACGTCCACAACCACAAAGGCGCCCGTTGTCTCGACGGATGATGGTATGCCCCAGCTCTCCGGCGAAACCGTCGTGTCCATATACCATCTGACCATTGATCACGATACCGCTACCCACACCTGTGCCCAACGTAATCATGATAAAATCTTTCATACCACGTGCAGCACCATACGTCATTTCACCAATACCGGCAGCATTAGCGTCATTAGTCAATGCCGTAGGAATGCCCAGACGCTCTTCGAACATCGCAGCCAAAGGAATCACTCCTTTCCATGGAAGATTGGGAGCAAATTCAATGGTACCGCTATAATAGTTGCCATTAGGTGCACCTATGCCAATACCCTTTATCTTATCTACTCCTCCATTTGCTATGATCAAGGGAAGAAGATTTTTGCATACTTCATCTACATAATTTTCCACCTCTGTGTAAGTTCCTGTTTTGATAGAATCGCTTGAGATAATAGTTCCGCGTGCGTCTACAATACCAAAGACGGTGTTTGTGCCGCCTATATCAATACCTACCACATAAGGTTTTTCCATGTTTGAATTCATAATATTATATTTGTTTAAAGTGTTAGTAAATAACAATAATGTTACAAATTACACAAAGAAAAACGACATTGCAAAATCTTTTTTTAAAAAACTTCATTGTTTTTGCAACTTTCCGTTAGGTTGTTGCGTCTAATATTAAAAATCAATAAGTATAAAGCAAGTAATTAACAAGAAAACTGTGATACATCTAAAAAACATTAACAAGACCTACAACAACGGAGCACCGCTACATGTGCTCAAAGGTATTGATCTCGACATTCAGAAGGGAGAATTTGTTTCCATCATGGGAACATCCGGTTCAGGCAAATCCACACTGCTAAATATATTAGGTATTTTGGATAGTTACGATACAGGAGACTATTACTTGAATGGTACGCTTATCAAGAATCTCAGTGAAACGAAAGCAGCTGAATATCGTAACCGCATGATTGGTTTTATTTTCCAGTCTTTCAACTTAATTTCTTTCAAAAACGCAGTGGAAAATGTAGCACTTCCTCTTTTCTATCAAGGAGTAAGTAGGCGAAAACGTAATGCATTGGCATTGGAATACCTCGATCGTCTAGGATTGAAAGAGTGGGCACACCATATGCCGAATGAAATGTCCGGCGGCCAAAAGCAGCGTGTAGCCATTGCCCGTGCACTCATCACTCAGCCGCAAATCATTCTTGCCGATGAACCAACCGGTGCATTGGATAGCAAAACCTCTGTTGAAGTTATGCAGATTTTAAAAGATTTGCACAAAACAGGAATGACTATAGTCGTCGTTACCCACGAAAGCGGCGTTTCCAACCAGACAGACAAAATCATCCATATCAAAGATGGCATCATAGGCAGTATCGAAGAAAATATGAACCATGATGCCTCACCTTTCGGGAAAGACGGATTCATGAAATAAAAAAAATATGATAGACCTTTGGATAGAAATATATTCCACGATTAAACGTAACAAGCTGCGCACCGCTCTTACCGGTTTTGCCGTGGCATGGGGCATTTTTATTCTCATTTTGTTGCTTGGAACAGGCAACGGAGTGATGAATGCACAAAACGAGCAGATGGCTTCACTGGCCATGAATTCTATAAAAGTGGGTGCTGGATGGACTAGTAAGCCTCATGACGGACTAAGGCAGGGAAGAAGAATACAACTGAATAACGGCGATCTTACTCTCACCCAAAATATGCAGAATCATGTAGAGGATGTGGGAGCCGTAATCTACCAGAGCGGCATGAATATCAGTTACGCCAACGAGTACATCAATGAGAGACTGATGGGTGTACATCCCAATTATCTAAAGATAGAACGTCCTACTATAGTAGAAGGACGTTTCATCAACGAACTGGATATTAATGAAAAAAGGAAGGTTGCACTTCTCAACGAGCGTTCAGTAAAGGTACTCTTCAAACATGGAGCTCAACCATTGGGCAAGATGCTGAACATGGGAGGTGTAATGTTTCAAGTGGTAGGCATCTACAAAGATAAGGGAAACAGTGGCGGACAAGACGTTTTCGTACCTTTCAGCACACTACAATTAGTCTTCAACAAGGGAGATAAATTAAACAACATTCTTTTGACGATCAAAGACTTGAATACAAAAGAGGAAAACGAAGCATTCGAGGCAGATTACCGCGCTACCATTGGTGCTCATCAACGTTTTGACAAAACAGACAACAGTGCCATCTGGATATGGAATCGATTCACCCAAATGATGCAAATGAATCAAGGCACCGAATATATGCGGATGGCCATTTGGATTATCGGACTATTCACTTTGCTTAGCGGCATTGTAGGTGTATCAAACATTATGTTGATTACAGTCAAAGAGCGTACTAGAGAATTTGGTATACGTAAAGCCTTGGGAGCACGGCCTTGGTCCATTCTGAAATTGGTTATTGTGGAGAGTGTGATTATTACCGCTTTCTTCGGTTACATAGGAATGGTAGCAGGTGTAGGGGCTACAGAATACATGAACATTACGTCAGGAAAAGCAGTAATGGATATGGGCATACAGCAACAAACCATGTTTCTAAATCCTACGGTAGATTTAGGCATTGCTATCCGTGCTACTCTGACCTTAATTGTGGCAGGTACTCTGGCAGGGTTATTTCCGGCATTAAAGGCTGTAAGGACTCGCCCTATAGAGGCTTTGAAAGCAGATTAGAAAGCAGATATCAGGAACTAAAGACACACGAAAGATATGAAATTCGATTTAGATACATTCAACGAAATCCTGCTTACCATCACGCGTAACAAAACACGCAGCTTGCTGACTGCCTTTGGCGTGTTCTGGGGTATTTTCATGCTGGTAACCCTGATGGGTGGAGGTAACGGATTCAAGGCATTAATGAGTACCACCTTCGAAGGCTTCGCGCAAAATTCTGCTTTTGTCTGGCCTCAACGCACCGGAGAGGCTTATAAAGGCTTTCGTAAGGGAAGATGGTGGAACTTGGAACAAACAGATATGGTACGGGTACGCCAGATAGAAGGAGTAGATATCGTGACCTGCGTACAAAACCGATGGGGCGTAACAGCCGTCTATCAAGACAAAAAGAGTGAAGGAGCCATTGTCAAAGGTCTTTACCCTGAATACAACTCAATAGAAGATCAAAAAGTAAAATACGGTCGCTTTATCAATGATATTGATATCTTAGAGAAACGTAAGGTATGCTTCATCGGCAAGAAAGTGAGCGAAGAATTGTTTGGCAAGGATGTTAATCCTTGCGGCAAACTGATAAAGGCGGACGGGATCTATTATCAGGTGATTGGCATGGCAGGTGATACCAACAGTAACATGCAAATTAACGGTAGTGCAGACGAAAGCCTCTCTATTCCTTTCAGCACTTATGCAGCAGCCTACAACATAGGAAGCGACATCGGTTTGATGTGCCTCACGATGAAACCAGGCTATAAGGTAACCGAACGACAACCTTACATAGAAAGCGTTATCAAGCAACATCATCTGATACATCCTGACGATACACAATGTATGCAGTTTCTCAATGCTGAAGCCTTATTCTCCATGGTTGATTCACTTTTTAAAAGCATCAACATGTTGGTATGGATGATTGGACTGGGAACCTTGATAAGTGGGGTGATCGGCGTATCAAACATCATGATGGTGACGGTAAAGGAACGCACTACGGAAATAGGTATCCGTCGTGCCATTGGGGCCACACCACGTACCATCATGGAACAAATTCTAACAGAAAGTATGGTATTAACGTTGATTGCCGGCATGACAGGAATTTCATTCTCCGTATTCTTATTGCAGATGATGAACCTAGGTATGGAAGCTTCCAATCAGCCTGCTAATTTTCAAGTAAGTTTTGGAATGGCGGTAGGTGCTGCCATTATGGTGGTAATTTTGGGAGTTACTGCCGGAATTGCGCCTGCTTATCGAGCCATGAGCATTAAACCTATTGAAGCCATAAGGGATGAATAGACAACTCATTCCTAGCAGGATCCTGCACGTTCAAATCCAAACATCGTAAAGTAAAACAATAATATAAAGAAAAAAATGAGAACAAAGAAGTTTCTGAAAATCACATTATTGGTAGTAGTAGCTGCCTTATTTATTTGGACATTCGTATTTTTATATCAAAAATCTCAGCCTAAAGTAGCGGTATACGAAACGATAGTTCCAGAAGTGACAGACCTTGAAAAAACAACCGTAGCCACGGGTAAGGTAGAACCGAGAGATGAAGTCCTTATCAAACCACAAATCTCCGGTATCATTGCCGAAGTATATAAAGAGGCCGGACAAAATGTTAAGCAAGGTGAAGTGCTCGCCAAAGTGAAGGTTATCCCGGAATTGGGTCAATTGAACTCTGCCGAGAGTCGCGTACGATTAGCCGAAATCAGTGCGGCACAAGCAGAAACTGACTTCACACGTACTCAAAAGTTATATAAAGACAAACTCATCAGTGCTGAAGAATACGAAAAAGGTGACGTAACAGTTAAGCAGGCACGCGAAGAATTGCAAACAGCCAAAGACAATCTGGAAATTGTAAAGGAAGGAATTACCAAGAGTAGTGCGTCTTTCAGTAGTACACTCATCCGCTCCACCATCACCGGATTGATATTGGATGTACCTATCAAAGTCGGTAATTCTGTAATTATGAGCAACACTTTCAACGACGGAACCACCATTGCTACCATTGCCAATATGAACGACCTTATTTTCCGTGGGAATATTGACGAAACAGAAGTGGGACGCGTGCACGAGGGCATGCCCGTAAAACTGACTATTGGTGCCTTGCAGAATCTTTCGTTCAATGCCGTATTGGAGTATATTTCTCCAAAGGGTGTGGAAGAGAATGGCGCTAACCAGTTTGAGATTAAAGCAGCCATTGCAGCACCTGACAGCGTACAAATTCGTTCGGGATATTCTGCCAATGCAGAAATCGTATTAGACCGTGCACAAAAAACATTGGCGTTGCCTGAGAGTTCTATTGAGTTTAGCGGTGACAGCACCTTCGTTTATGTATTGACCGATAGCGTGCCAACACAACTATTTGACCGCAGACCTGTCGAAGTAGGTATGAGCAACGGCATCAAGATTGCTATCAAAAGTGGGATAACCGCCAAAGACAAAATTCGCGGTAGTGAGAAGAAATAGATATAAGGGTTTTCCCCTACTTCTTATTCATAATCTTCTAAAATACAAAACAATGAAAATCAAATTATTTCTTATCATATTAGCTTGTGGCTGCATTTCGATACAAGCGCAAGAACGCTGGACTCTCCGCCAATGCATTGATTATGCCATTGAGCACAACATTGACATCCGCCGGACAGCCAATGCTGCCGAACAAAATGCGGTTGATGTCAATACAGCCAAATGGGCACGTCTGCCAAACTTGAACGCCAATGCCGGGCAGAGTTGGAATTGGGGGCGTACGCAGACCGCTATTAAAAACGAAAATACCGGTGACTACTCTACAGTGTATGTTAACGCCTCCAGCAACGGAACAAATATGAGTTTCAACACCAGTATTCCTATTTTCACCGGATTGGAGATTCCCAACCAATACGCTTTGACCAAATTGAATCTAAGAGCAGCCATAGCCGATTTGGAAAAAGCGAAAGAAGACATCTCCATCAACATAGCTTCAGCCTATTTACAAGTATTGTTCAATGAGGAATTACACCAAGTAGCCTTAGGACAAGTACAATTGAGCAAAGAGCAATACGATCGTATCAACCGTTTGGCTGAAGTTGGTAAAGCCTCACCCGCAGAAGTAGCAGAAGCCAAATCGCGCGTGGCACAAGACGAGATGAATGTGGTGCAGACTCTCAATAACTATAAATTAGCCTTGCTTGATCTTAGTCAGCTTATAGAATTAGAGACTCCTGAAAGTTTTGCATTGGAAGCACCTGCCGCCACACTAGAGTTAATACCACTAACTCCACCGGATGATATTTTCCAGTCGGCTTTGGCTAACAAACCGGCTATACAAGCCGCTCAATTTCGTTTGGAAGGTAGTAAACACAGCATACGCATTGCTCAAAGTTATTTTTATCCACAATTAAGTCTAAACGGTAGTCTCGGCACAAACTATTATTCGACTATTGACCGTAATTTCAGTCAGCAGATGAATGATAACTTTAGCAAATACGTAGGATTCAACCTCAGCGTACCTATCTTCAACCGTCTGGCTACTCGCAATCGCGTACGAACTGCACGTCTGCAACGAGATAATCAAAGTTTGCAGCTGGATAATACCAAGAAGGTACTCTACAAAGAAATTCAACAGGCATGGTATAAGGCAGCGGCTGCAGAAAGTAAGTATGCCAGCAGTCATACCGCAGTGCTGGCCAGTGAAGAGTCTTTCAAACTGATGAGTGAAAAGTACGAGAATGGAAAAGCCAATGCCGTAGAGTATAATGAGACCAAACAGAACCTAATGAAAGTCCAGTCGGATGAGCTACAAGCCAAGTACGATTATTTGTTCAGCACCAAGATACTGGATTTCTACCAAGGAATTCCTATCGAGTAAAATCGACAAGACCCTCTGGTTTTCTTGAGGCTATGATATTTCAAGTATAATTTTAGTTGTTGTGTCTGATTCTCCTCTCTTCTACCGTTTAAAGGGAAAAAGAGGGGAGTTTTATTTTCTATCGTTACACTAGGAAGAATACTTGTTAAAATACTTACCTTTGCATCGCAAAATAGAGTCTTTATGTATATGACTAAAAGAAAGACTATCAAGATCGCAGCCGGTTGCTGCCTGCTGATACTACTGATATCAGGCACATTGTATATTTGCCGTGGAAGTCTGTTACGTCACATGGCAAAGGAGCGCATCTCTCGTCTGGAAGAGCGGTACAGCCTTAATATGACCTATACCGATTTAGCAATGGAAGGGTTGAATTGCATTCATCTCGAAAATCTGACTGTACTTCCGGAGAAACGCGATACCCTCCTTACCCTGCAATCTCTCGATGTTCATATCAGCCTATGGCAACTACTTAGAAGAAACCTCAAAATAGAGAAGGTAAACATGAATGGACTGGAACTTAACTTTATTCAGCAGGATTCCATCTCCAACTACGATTTTCTTTTCCTTCCACTGAGCCCCAACCGTGAAACTGCAGCCACTGAAAAAGAAAAAGTATCTGACTATACTCACCGTATCAATACGATACTGAATCTATTATTTGATCTACTTCCCAGCGATGGCACATTGACTGACCTCAACATCAATAAACGGAAAGATCGTGATTTTGTCAATCTCCGAATCCCAAAGCTAGACATTATCAACCATCATTTTCAGTCAGAGATCACTATCCTTGAAGATTCAACCGTACAACATTGGAGCACGAAAGGGGAAATCAATCCCTCGACACGAAAACTGTATACGCATATCCATGCACCACACCTGAAGCTGCCCTATATTCAACAGCGTTTTGGCGCCGAAGTAGGGTTTGATAGTCTCATGTGTAGTTTCTCTCAAGAGAAAGGTACAGGAAAGAAGACTTGCCTTGTCGGCCAGTCTGAGATACACGGATTACGTTTATACCACAAGCGTTTATCTCCTGAAGTCATCAACCTCGATCACGGGAAGTTAGATTTCCATTTGAATATCATGCCGCAAGCAATAGAGCTGGATAGCACAAGCCTCATCCGTTTCAACTCTTTGGAATTCCATCCTTACTTAAAGGCCGAACGAAAAGAGACCCGTATTCAAGAGAAAACATGGCATTTCATGGCTTCTATCTGTAAGCCATGGTTTCCTGCAGAAGAGTTATTCAACTCATTACCTAAAGGATTGTTTGATAATTTAGAAGGCATCCAAACTTCCGGACAGTTGTCTTATCGTTTTTTACTCGATGTAGATTTTTCTTGTCTGGATAGCATGAAGTTAGAATCTAAATTGAAAGAGAAAGATTTCCGTATCCTTAGTTACGGGAAGACCGATTTACGCAAAATGTCCGGTGAGTTTGACTATACAGCTTATGAGAATGGACAACCCATACGTACTTTCCCTGTCGGTCCGTCTTGGAATGGTTTTACCCCGTTGGATAGTATCTCCCCACTCCTTCAGATGGCAGTGATGCAAAGCGAAGATGGTGCTTTTTTCTACCATCAAGGCTTCCTGCCCGATGCGCTACGTGAAGCATTGATCTATGATCTGAAAGTTCGTCGATTTGCACGAGGAGGAAGCACCATATCCATGCAATTGGTGAAGAATGTTTTTCTGAATCGCAATAAAAACATGGCTCGAAAATTGGAGGAAGCTCTCATTGTCTGGCTCATAGAGACTGAGCGCCTCACGTCCAAAGCTAGAATGTACGAGGTATATCTTAATATTGCAGAATGGGGGCCTATGGTTTACGGCATAAGAGAAGCCTCAGCATTCTATTTTCATAAACGCCCTTCACAGTTGAGTATCGAAGAAAGTATTTTCCTTGCTTCCATCATTCCCAAACCGAAACATTGGCGTAATTCCTTTACTGAAGATGGCAAGCTTAAAGAAAGTTTGGAAAGTCATTTTCGTTTAATTACTGAAAGATTGGTCAAAAAAGAATTAATCAGTGATACTGAAGCTTCAGAAGTAAATATTGAGAAAGTCATTTTAAAGAATATTTATTGACATGAAGGGTGTGTTCAGACTTTTAACACACCCTCATATCCTAATAAGCCTCATCCGGCAAATACGTAATTTTTCTCATGTACTGCTACTGACTAAGTGCAGAAAACGACTTCCACTTGCCTTTTCAAAAAACAAATAGCACCAATTACAATTCTTTAATTTTGACATTCTTAAACCAAACCTCATCTCCATGGTCTTGCAGAAGAATGTTGCCAGACTCCGCATTGCCGAAATCAGGCCAATCTTTGTACTTGCTATAAGCTACCAATGCATCCCACATTTCGTTCTGGCGTGTGTATTCAATGAGTTTCACACCGTTCAACCAATGTTCTACATGATGGTCTTTCACGACAATCATAGCCGTATTAAAATCTTTCTTGTTGAAAGGTTTGTCTGTCGGCACAGGAATCAAGTCATAAAGTGCCCCCAGTTTACGATTCCCCTTTACTCCTAGTTTAGCATCGGGATGTTTGTCATCGTCAAGAATCTGAAACTCACAACCAATAGCAGAACCGGCTCCCTTATTCATGTCGGGATTCACAAAGTATTTCACTCCACTATTTGCACCTTCAGTGATCTTGAAATCTACTTTTAAGATAAAGTTCTTATACTTCTTGGTTGTTACAATGTCACCACCGTTCGCAGACTCCGCACCACTACTCTTCATCACTTTCAGGATGCCGTCTTCCATCTTCCAACCGTTTTCAGGGAATGAGTTCAGTTTTGCTCCTCTCCAACCTTCAGAAGTCTTGCCATCCCAAAGGAGCATCCAGCCTTCTTTTGCTTCATCCGGAGAGATTGTGTTAGTAATTACATTTATTTCCGGTGCCTTCTGGGCAGTCTGATAACGCTCTACGTCCGTAGTGCAGATACGGATATCCTTCCAGCTTACCGTTTTGCCCTCATCGGCAGCATTACCAATGGAATGCACTTGCAAAGCAATGAAACCAACAGGAGTCATATCATCCCAAATATTAGCACAAGGCACTCCGTTAATCCATGTAGCAATAGAATTACCTACAGCTTCGATGCGAGCCTTGTTCCACTCATTGTTCTTAAATGCAGTTTGAGCAGCCGGATTCTGCGTTAAAGGATAAAGCCAGTTGCGTCGAGCCTCGTCATAGATGCCACCTGACCATGCACGCTTTGAAGGATCTATTTCAAACTGATAGCCATGTACACGCCCTTTCTGATAGTCTTTCTTGCTTTCGCTACGCAACTGTACCCCTGAGTTCAGCCCATCATCTACCTTGAAATCAAACTCCAGGATAAAGTCACCATACCTTTTCTTCGTAGCCAAAAAAGTATTGGGAGTTCCCATTTTGGAAATACCTACAATAACGCCATCCATTACTTTATATTCGGCCTTACCATTCAGTTTTTCCCAGCCATTCAAGTTCTTTCCATTGAAAAGAGGTTCCCAGCTTTGCGCTGAAACCACAGAGGCGCCAAACAAAAGCAAAAGGAATAAATAATTCTTCTTCATATTGATCACTTTTTTTATTGATTCATGCGAATTGGGAGTGAAAGGTCTGCTTATAATTGGCAGTACTATCCTCTTTCATTCCTAATGCGCATAGTTATTTATATTATAGTTTATAGAACTCATCCCATCCCTTACGTGGAGGCACTGCAGCCAACATCGCATTCGCAAATTCATTATTTGTAATCTGCTTCGTACGAGGATCAAAGAATATTTGTGTATTGAGACGCTGGGCAATTACCCCCAATGAGAATACTTGTCCCAAGACACCGTTGATTTCAAACGGAGAACGGGGTTTCTCCTGCCCCATACAGGCCAAGAGGAAGTTTTCGAAGTGGTTGGACGAGCTTTTGGGAACTTCCGGCAACTTATCAGCCATTTCTTTCGCTCTCTCCTCGGGTATAATGGTGAGTGTACTGCCATGACTTCCACCTTTAAATGTCAAATCCTTTGAGTAAATAATCTTTCCGGGATTCAATTTAGCAGCAGGTGCATCCCCTTGGTTGGTTGCAGGAATATTAGGATCTAATCCAGACACACCATAACCGGCAGGAATCGGCGGAAGATTGTCCAGCCCGTCATACCAAGTGATATCAACCGGCGGCATGCTCTTACGCTGCGGGAAGCGGAATAAGATGGTGGAGGAATAAGGGAAGAAATAGTCATTATGACCGTTTGCATATTGCATATTCACCTCGTACGGCAATCCTAATTCAAGAAATTCATGGGCTGTATCCAAGATGTGAGCACCCCAATCACCCAAACATCCCATTCCAAAGTCATACCAGCATCGCCATTGCCCCAGGTGATAATCTTGATTATATTCATGATAAGGAGTGACTCCCAGCCAAGCATCCCAATCCATATCTTTCGGTAGTTGTTGCCCTGAAGGGAATTTGTAGATATTCGTATCCCATTTGTGCCAACGGCGGGGATTGTTCATATGTGCCGTCACAGCTGTTACATCCTTGATGATACCAGCATCCATCCATGCTTTGAACTGGAAATAGTTGGCTTCAGAGTGCCCTTGGTTACCCACTTGGGTTACCAAATTAGGACGCTTCAGAGCTGCCTGCATCAGCAGTTCGCCTTCATAGAAGGTTCTTGCCAGAGGCTTTTCTACATAGACATGCTTACCGGATGCCAGAGCCAGCATACTGATAGGGAAATGTGAATGATCGGGCGTAGCTATAGCCACCGCCTCAAAATCATCGTTCGCTTTGTCAAATAGTTGGCGGAAATCACGGAAGCGTTTTGCCTTAGGATACAGGTTCATTACTTTCTGAGTATGGGGAGCTCCCATATCAACATCGCACAAAGCCACAACTTCCACCCTACCGGTACGTGCAAAATCATCGATAATCTGTTCGCCGCGGTTCCCAATACCTATATAGGCAATCTTCACTTTATCGGTCACCTTCTTTGGCCTCGCAAAAGAAGGAGCCCCCAGTAGGTCACCGGCGCCGAATGTAAGTCCGGCAGAAGCCATGCTCATGGTCTTCAAAAAATCTCTTCGTGTTGTCATATTCCATTAGTATTAATAGAGGTACTGAATTTGATATTCAGCATTGGATTTATCATAGTCAACTGCATGATCACCTAGCCGAGTTTAGGATGAGATTCTAAATTTCTGCTATGCTTCATGTTTTTCATGTGCTTGATAGCCATAAAGATACAAAAAATATGAATCAATCAATGATTCGTCAATATTTCACTCATATTCATTTTATTTTTAATATTTATTCACGATAAATTTGTCAACTACTAACTTGACCTCATTGATAAGCGTAATCTTAGGCATCCATGAATCGAATGAAAAGAGGGTGTGCCACTACTGACACACCCTCCTAAACTATCATTAAGAACGATCCTACCAGAAAGTTTTGACACAAGCTTTGTGTATTAAAAGAAGTAGGAAATCGTTTTCATATTTTATCTCTTCGTCTTTTCTGCCTTGCGTGAAGAACTGTTATTGGAAGAACGACTACTGGAACTATTGCTTTTACGACTGCTATTCCCCGAACTCCGCACGTTGGAAGATGGACTCTTGCTTCTGCTGTCAGTCTCTACCTTTGTGCGACGAGTAGAACTAGTATTGTTGTTTTTAGTTCTTGTATTCTCAACTTTGGTATGGGTACTCTCGCTCTTAGGTCTGCGTGAACTATTGTCCGTGCTTACACTGCGGCGGGTACTGCTATTCGATTTATTATCAACCCGGGAAGAAGAGTTCACATTCTCTCTCTTAGTATTCGAGTTGCTGGTTCGTCTGGTAGAAGTTTTATATCCTTCCGGACGTTTACTTGAATTAGGTTTCATTGTTATCGTACCGAAATCTGAACGACGGGTTGTTTGATAAGATCTATCATTCCGGATGCGATCTACTCCATGGTGAACAGGGTGGTTATAACGTCCTTTGTAATAACTCTTATTATGATAATGCTTACGGTAATGCCCTCCGTTATAAGATTTGTAATGGTGTGGATGCGGACGATAGTAGTGATTATGATTGCTATAATTGATATAAACACGGAACCTCCAATGTCCACCATTTACATAAATCGGGCGATAAAAATAGGAAGCCTGCATAAATCGACTATACTGCCGATTACTCAATACCCAGCGCAGGTCATCATTACGCATATCCAAATAATCATAATAACGATTCAGCGCCCATTCTTCACCTCTCAACACGTCATCCATCAAATAACGTATACCGGAAATAAAGTCATAGTTGATTTCATAGATGTCATTATACTGTTCTACGCTCAAGTCCAGTTCGTATGCCATCTTGTCCGAAAGAAAAAGAGTTTCTTTACGTACCTTACCGTTACTCATAGCTGCACTGCAAATAGTTGTACTCATCACAGTAGCAAGAAATATAAATATAATTCGTTTCATGATAGTGTTTTTTATAAGTTCATACTTTGTCTATTCTTCTGTGAGAACAAAAATAGGGGAATGTTTTCCCCTATGCGCTTGTTTCTCTCTATTCTTTTATAGGGATTCCCCTATTTCATCAAGACGATACCATCATCTTGCAGAAGAATCAGATGCTTCTTATACAAATCTCCAACCGCCTTTTTAAAGGTTTTCTTGCTTACGCCAAAGGCATCATAAATCTCTTCAGCCGGGCTTTTGTCATTGAATGACGTCTTTCCCCCATTCTCACGAATGTGCTCCAACAGAGTAGTTGAAAAATCATCGACTTTATCTTTTCCAGTTTTCTGAAGAATCAAATCTATTTTACCATCTTCACGCACCTGCTTCACATAAGCCTTTACTGTCATCCCGGTGCGCAAGGGTTGGAAAATCTCACTGTCATACAACAGTCCACTATGCTTGTTTTCAATGATGGCCTTAAAGCCCAAATCCGTTTTTTGCCAAATCAACACATTCACCTCCTGACCGGCCTCGTAAGTGGCTATCTCCTTTGACAAGTAGCGATCTACTTTAGCCGATGCCACAATGCGATAACTTTCATCATCCAGATAAGCATAAACTACATAGCTCTTCCCTACCTGCATTTTCATCTTTTGCTCACGGAAAGGCACAAACAGGTCTTTCATCAAGCCCCAGTTCAAAAAAGCTCCATACTGATTTACCCAGGCCACTTCCAAGCAAGCAAATTGACCGATTTCCACCAACGGTGTCAGCGTTGTAGCAACCAATCGCTCTTCATTATCAAGATAAATGAAAACAGAAAGTTCATCTCCCAACTGACAGTCTTCAGGAACATAACGTGCCGGAAGCAGAATTTCTCCTTCTTCCCCACCATCCAGATACATGCCGAAATCAACTTCCTTCACCACCTTTAGCGTATTGTGCTTCCCTAATTCTATGCTCATATTCTTTCGTTTTGTGGCAAAGATAATGCAATCTCATTACTTTTCACTTTGAAAGATCACTTTTCTATAAGATTGATTCAAACGGCAAATAGTAGAACCTTGTTTTCCTTTACAATCGAATTCACAAGAGGGCTGCCTCAGTATCAGGATGAAGCTCCTTTTTTAGGCATTTTTCCTCTAAATTCCTTGTAGTATAAAAAAAACTCTTTATCTTTGCACCCGCAAACAGAAAAGGTGCCATAGCTCAGTTGGTAGAGCAAAGGACTGAAAATCCTTGTGTCCC
>CALYZE010000037.1 GCA_945607605.1 uncultured Bacteroides sp. | reverse complement strand
GAGACGACTTCCTTTTTCTTCCTAACAGACGCACATTCCCATTAGGACTGAAGCATATTCCCATTACGACTGAAGCACCTTCCCATTACGACTGAAGTACAGTCCCACTGCGACAAAAACAGGTGGGACTATAAGGCTGTTGATACTAAGGAAGTTATGCTTTTGGAATTAGGTTTGTTTGGGTATCTCTCTTTTCCACTTGATTTTCTCCAATTTAGAATCTGCAACGCAACTCTATACCTGCCTGGATAGGACGTCCTTTCTGCATGAAGCCATTGTTCATACTTTCAAAATAGAAAGTTGCATACTCTTTATTCAAAGCATTGCGTACCCAAAAATCGATCTGACCGTTACCCTTCTGGAAACTGACGCGACCGTTTAACGTTCCGTAGAAAGATTGGCTGACAGTATTCTCTTCTGTCCAGTAGATGCGGCCTGTACCGGTGTAGTTGGCATTCAACTGAATACGGTCGAGCAGGTGTCCGGGGTTGATGCGGAAAATGTATTGCCCGCCGATATTGAAGGTATGCTTGGGAACAAAAGGCACGTAATTGCCTTTGTAATTTATTTGGTCACTGGTGGCATAGTCTCTGAAGATGGCGTATGTATAGCCATAACAAGCATTCAAACTTAGTGCGTTGGTGATGACTGCCCGCATACTTGCTTCGGCTCCGTAACTACGACTCTTTCCGGCATTGACAGTGATACGTCCCAGTCCGCTTTCTGCAAATTTAGAGATTTGTTGATCGCGTGTGTCCATGTAGAAGGCAGAAATGTCGGTGAGCAAACGATTTTCCCAAAGGGTGAGGTGTGTGCCTATCTCGTAATTCCAGGTGTATTCGGGTTTGTAATGAACGGCCTCGCTCACTTCGGGAATCTTGCCTTTCATCTTTTCAATCATAGCACTCATGCTGCTGAACTTGGGATCGGAGGCTATGGCATCCATCATGGAATTGCGTAAAACACCGGTGATTAAATCAGAGAACATCTGTATGTTATATCCACCTGAACGATAACCGCGCGCGGCAGTAGCATATACATTGTTGCCCTTCTTCCATTCGTATTGCAAAGCAAACTTGGGTAACAACTGCAAATAGTCTGTTGACTCTTTACCTACATAAGCGGCATTTCCTTCCAAACCTTCACTTACGATGGGGCGGGGAGCATTGGCCATCTTCAAAGAGAAGTCGAAGTTGGTGGGAGCGGCTGCCGAGCTGTAATTCATTTGTATCTTTTCGTAGTCCAGACGCAAACCAATGGTCGCTGACAACCCTTTTAGGAAGAGATCATTGAGCGTGGATTGGTGGAAGAGGGCACCACTTAAGGTGGGAGTGTCAAAATTACCACCCACACTCAGACTTTCGTTGTTGATGCTCAAATGCATTTGAGGAACCATCGGACTCTTGTCTGCCAATTCATCAAAGATGTGGTTCACATTTCCTTCTATCACTTGATTGAGGCCTTCTTTGTGAAACACCACCGGCCCATCTGTGTGTAGCCATTGATAGAACCCAAAGGCTCCTGTGGTCCACTGCCATCTACGATTGGGCTTTGATTTGAGGATGATTTCTTCAGAGAGGGTATTCATCTTTTGCTTCTGCTCAATATTGAAGATGTTGGCAGGTGAAAAGTCTTGGTCCATAAACATGCGGTCTTTCAAGAATTGATAGCCGGTAACGGCACTCAGCGTGAAGTTCTGTGCCTGATACTCCAGATTCAGCCCGCCATTCAGTAAGTTACGGTAATAGTTGCTTGCTTCATCATTAGAGATTTTGCCGATGAAGGGTTTTAGCTTTTCGTCTTGCTTGTCAGCATCCAGGTTGCCCATATAGAGATAGGGATATCCTCCTTGGTCGCTGTATTCATAACTAAGGTTTAAATCTACTTTCCAGTTTTCGGAAGGTAGGTAAATGCCTCGAAAACGTCCGCCGCCCGATTGACCTTTATCAACCTTTTCATGGTTGCGGGCTGCATTACGGAAAAAACCACCTTGATATTTATAGAATCCTCCGGTAGAGAAAGCAAAGCGTTCGGACACTTGATGATAATGGGTAAGCGAAGCATTGTAGGCATGGTGTGTGCCGGCACCCATGCGAAAATCAGTACCTTGGTAGCTAAAAGGTGATTTAGTATGTATCTTAATCAGTCCGCCCATGGCATTACGACCGTAAAGGGTACCTTGCGGTCCGCGCAGTACATCGATACGTTCTACATCCGCATAATTGAAATCGAAAGCCGATTTATCTATATAAGGTATATTGTCGACGTAAAGTCCCACGGAAGGCGTATTGATGCGTGAGCCGATGCCACGGATATAAACGGCGGAAGTGAGTTGCGAACCATAATCGGGAATAAAGAGGTTCGGAACAAGAGCAGTGAGGTTCTTAATGGAGTTTACTTGCGTGGCTTGCATATCCTGTTGAGAAAGCAAGGTTACGGCTGCAGGTTGTTCACGTAGCTTTCGGTTTTCTTTGGGAGCCGCAATAACGAGGACTTCTTCTACGTCTATTATTTTAAGGGTATCTACTTCTTCTGCCAACAAGTTTCCAGCAGTCAGGAAAGAAAGAACTAAAGTAAAAATCTGGTATTTATTCATAAGTTGTTTTATTTCGTTGACAAAGGAATGGAAATTATGCGGACGTGTCAATCCTCATTTATTAGGAAAAAGCTCTTTTTGTTAGATTCTATCAGCTTCTACATATCCATGCATCACTGCATAAATGGTTAACCCTGACACAGCCTTGATGCCTAACTTTTCCGTAATGTTCTTGCGGTGTGAGATAACGGTCGTCAGACTGATGTTGAGCTTGTCTGCAATCTCTTTATTGATCAGTCCTTTGGTGATGAGTACCAATACTTCTATTTCGCGTGGTGAAAGCTCATGTTCACTGGCTGTATGGGGAGACAAACCCGGATGCGCGTGAGCAGATTGTTTGCCGGAATGTCCATGTTGATGACCGTATTGATGCAGTTGCAGAATGTGTTTGATGAGGGTTTTCTCGTTCTGGTAGATATCCAGAGTAGGTACGCCCGAGAGTTGTGGATGATTGTTTCCGTTGGCCAATACAATGGTTTTCGGTTTTCGCTCCAGAAAGAAAGCGGTATGTTCAAAATACGTTTGCAAGGAAATGAAATAGTGGGCATACATATCGGGGGTGTCATCCATCAATTCTGCAAAAGAGCGAAAAGTACGGATGCTGGCCATGGGGATGATTTCTTCCAAAAGATGCTGAAGGCCAAGACACGACAAGGTATTAGGGTTGACGATTGCTATTTCAGGAGTCATATTCTCAATTGTTTTTGCAAAAATACAGATGATTAATGATTATACAATAGAATTAGGTAATTTCTGCCAAGAGAAGATAGAACTTTGTTACATTGATGTTTGTTATAGCGTAATAACTCATTTAAAACCTTAGCGTTATGAAATATGATATAGCGATTATCGGTGGAGGACCTGCCGGATATACCGCTGCCGAACGTGCGGCTGCAGGCGGTTTGCAAACCGTTTTATTTGAAAAAAAAAGGATTGGAGGGGTATGTTTGAATGAAGGATGTATTCCTACAAAGACTTTATTGTATTCTGCCAAATTATGGGATAATCTGAAAGCGGCTTCAAAATATGGGATTACGGTACCCGATGCTCCTGCTTTCGATATGGAAAAAATCATTGATCGCAAGAATAAGATTGTAAAGAAACTGACTGGAGGAGTAAAGATGACAGTCAATTCTTACGGGGCTACTATGGTAGAACAAGAAGCCTTGATTGTGGGTGAAAAGAATGGTTCTTTTCAAATCTCGGCGGGTGGAGAAACTTATGAAGTAACCTATCTGCTGGTTTGTACGGGTTCCGATACCGTGATTCCTCCTATTCCCGGATTGGCTGATACGGAGTATTGGACCTCTAAAGAGGCCCTTGAAAGCACAGTTCTGCCCGGCTCTCTGGTCATTATCGGTGGCGGTGTCATCGGCATGGAGTTCGCCTCTTTCTTTAATAGCATGGGAGTGCAGGTGAGCGTTATTGAGATGATGCCCGAAATTTTGGGAGCTATGGATAAAGAAACCAGTGGAATGCTTCGCTCTGAATATCAGAAGCGGGGCATTCGTTTTTATTTAAATACGAAAGTAACCGCCGTAAGCAAGGAAGGTGTGACTATTGAGAAAAATGGAAAGGCCTCTCTGGTTGAGGCTGATAAAGTTTTGGTCAGTGTAGGTAGGAAGGCCAATCTTGGCAAGGTGGGGCTCGATAAACTGAATGTCGAACTGCTGCGCAACGGTGTGAAGGTGAATGAACACCTGCAAACGTCCCACCCTCGTGTCTATGCCTGTGGTGATATCACAGGGCATTCCATGCTGGCACATACGGCTATTCGTGAAAGTGAAGTCGCCATCAATCATATTCTGGGCGTGGAAGACTCCATGAATTACGATTGCGTTCCGGGCGTGGTATATACCAATCCGGAAGTAGCGGGTGTAGGAAAGACTGAGGAAGAATTGAAAGCTGCCGGCATCAACTATCATGTACAAAAACTGCCTATGGTCTACTCTGGACGTTTTGTGGCAGAGAATGAAGGAGTGAACGGACTTTGCAAACTCATTCTGGGAGATGATGACCAGATAATCGGTTGCCATATACTGGGTAATCCGGCTTCTGAGATTATTGTGATTGCAGGCATTGCCATACAGCGTGGATATACAATCGAGGAGTTCCAGAAGAGTGTATTCCCACATCCTACGGCTGGTGAAATTTTCCATGAAGCGTTCTTTTCTTAATGTTGTGTATAGATAACCGCTGTACGGATGTCTATTGGAATCTGGCAGCCGAGGAGTATCTCTTGAAGCAGAAGCAACAAGACTATTTTATGCTTTGGCAGTCGGAACCTTGTGTGGTGATGGGAAAACATCAGAATGTACAGGCAGAGGTAGATGAAGATTTTACCCGTCAGCAGGGAATTGCGTTGGCACGCCGTTTTTCGGGTGGTGGCGCTGTTTACCAAGATGACGGAAACATCAATCTTAGCTTTATTGAAACGGTTGACCGTCCGGACTTTGATACGTATTTGCAGCAAACCATCGACTTTCTGAAAAAGATAGGAGTAGCTGCTTCTGCAGATCAACGGATGGGAATTTATGTAGATAGCCGCAAAGTGTCGGGAAGTGCACAGTGCATTCATAAGAACCGAGTGATGTATCATTGTACCTTACTTTATTCTACTGATTTGGATGTATTGAATGCTGCGTTGGCGGGAAACTCAGAGATGGAAAGTCTGTTACCCGGTTCCAAGACCGTACGTGCAGTCCCCTCAGTACGAAGTGAAGTGGCGAATATCCGTGAGTTTCTTGCAACCTCTGCCCCTGTATCCATCAAACGCTTCATCCATCTTCTTTTTCAATATTTTCTGGAGGATGACGGAAATTCAGTCTTTAGCTTTACTCAGGAAGATCTGGAAGCTATTGAACGGCTGAAACAAGAAAAATATGCCAGTGAAGACTGGATTTATAATAGGAATGAAAACCTCAAACTTAATTGATATGTCAAGATTTGAAATTAAGATGCCCAAACTGGGCGAGAGTATAACCGAAGGAACCATTATTTCCTGGTCGATACAAGTAGGAGACATCATACAAGAAGATGATGTTCTGTTTGAAGTGAATACTGCTAAAGTAAGTGCTGAGATACCGTCTCCGGTAGCCGGCAAAGTAGTGGAAATTCTATTTAAAGAAGGAGATACCGTCGCCGTAGGTACGGTGGTTGCCGTGGTAGATATGGGAGGAGAAGAAGGAGGCGAAGAAGATGCTTCTGCCGCACCGACTGAATCGGCTCAACCTGCCAAAGCTGCCGAAAAGGAGAGTAGTGCCTCTGTTGCCCCTGCTCAGGAACTTCCTCAAGCCATGGGAGTGAAATCTGAAGAGGAACGGTGGTATTCCCCTGTAGTTCTTCAGCTGGCACGCGAGGCGCGTATTCAGAAAGAAGAATTGGATACTCTTCCGGGCACCGGATACCAAGGACGCTTGAGTAAAAAAGACATCAAGCAGTACATTGTTCAGAAACAGCAAGGCACTGCAACTTCTGCGGCTGCAACAGCTGCTCCGAAGGCATCTGCGCAGCCTGCTGCTACGGCTACAGTTGCCAAACCACAGCCGGCTGCACAACCGCAACCTGTGGCCGCTGCACAACCTGCTTCATCTGCCTCCAATGATCCGTCTATCGAAGTGAAAGAGATGGATCGTGTACGCAAGATGATAGCCGATCATATGGTTATGTCCAAGCATACTTCACCTCATGTCACTACTTTGGTGGAAGTAGATATGACTAAGCTTGTGAAATGGCGTGAAAAGAATAAGGAAGCGTTCCTCAAACGCGAAGGTGTGAAACTTACTTATATGCCTGCCATCACTGAGGCAACAGCCAAAGCACTGGCAGAATATCCGCAAGTGAATGTTTCGGTGGAAGGTTATAACATCTTGTACAAGAAACACATCAATGTAGGAATTGCCGTATCGCAGAACGACGGTAACTTGATTGTTCCCGTGGTACATGATGCCGATCGCCTGAATATGAGCGGACTTGCCATTGCAATTGATTCGTTGGCTGGCAAAGCTCGTATCAATAAGTTGATGCCCGATGATATCTCCGGTGGTACTTTCACCATTACTAATTTCGGTACGTTTAAATCTCTGTTTGGTACACCTATCATCAACCAGCCGCAAGTGGCTATCTTGGGAGTAGGGGTCATCGAAAAGAAACCTGCCGTTATCGAAACACCTGAAGGAGACGTGATTGCTATCCGTCATAAGATGTATCTGTCCTTGTCATACGACCATAGGGTAGTGGATGGCTCACTCGGAGGTAAGTTCCTCTACTTCATCAAGAATTATCTAGAAAATTGGAATGAATAAATTAATACCCAGATTCTTATGAAAAAATATGATATTAAAACCACTGATGTAGAAACCTTGAAGAAGTGGTACTACCTGATGACTTTAGGACGTGCACTCGACGAGAAGGCTCCGGCTTACTTACTGCAATCTTTGGGATGGTCCTATCATGCCCCTTATGCCGGGCATGATGGCATACAGTTGGCCATGGGACAGGTCTTCACCAGAGGCGAAGATTTTATGTTCCCTTATTACCGCGATATGCTGACCGCCCTTTCTGCAGGCATGACGGCAGAAGAACTGATCTTAAATGGTATTTCAAAGGCTACCGACCCCGGCAGTGGAGGACGTCATATGTCCAATCACTTTGCCAAGCCTGAGTGGCATATCGAAAATATATCTTCGGCAACCGGAACGCATGATTTACATGCTGCCGGTGTGGCGCGTGCCATGGTTTATTACAATCACAAAGGCGTGGTGTTTACTTCACACGGTGAATCGGCTTCTTCCGAAGGATTTGTTTATGAGGCTATCAATGGAGCCAGTCTCGAACGCCTGCCGGTCATTTTTGTGTGGCAGGATAATGGTTACGGTATTTCCGTTCCAAAGAAAGATCAGACAGCCGCGAGGAAGGTAGCTGATAACTTCTCGGGCTTCAAGAACCTGAAGATTATACATTGTAATGGGAAAGATGTATTCGATTCCATGAATGCGATGACCGAGGCGCGTGCGTATGCTCTGGAGAATCGTAATCCGGTGATAGTACATGCTAATTGTGTACGTATCGGATCGCACTCCAACTCAGACAAGCATACCTTGTATCGTGATGAAGGTGAGCTGGCCTATGTAAAAGAAGCAGATCCGTTGATGAAGTTCCGCAGAATGTTGATACGCTACAAACGTCTGACTGAGGATGAACTAAAAGAAATAGAACAACAGGCCAAGAAAGATCTGACAGCTGCAAACCGTAAGGCGCTTGCTGCACCCGATCCTGATCCGAAAAGCATCTTCGACTATGTATTGCCCGAACCTTATGAACCGAAAAAGTATAAGGAAGGTACGCATACGGAGACTGAGGGTGAGAAGAAGTTCTTCGTAGATGCCATTAATGAAACATTGAAAGCAGAGTTCCGTCACAATCCTAATACTTTTATTTGGGGACAGGATGTGGCAAATAAGGACAAAGGCGGTGTGTTTAACGTAACGAAAGGCATGCAGCAGGAGTTTGGTGAATCACGCGTATTTAGTGCTCCGATTGCGGAAGATTATATTGTAGGTACGGCCAACGGTATGAGTCGTTTCGACCCTAAGATTCGTGTAGTGATAGAGGGTGCGGAGTTTGCCGATTATTTCTGGCCGGCAGTGGAACAGTATGTTGAATGTACGCACGAATATTGGCGTAGTAACGGGAAGTTTGTTCCCAATGTGACGTTACGCCTTGCTTCAGGTGGTTATATTGGCGGGGGACTTTATCACTCGCAGAACTTAGAGGGAGCTTTGGCTACGCTGCCGGGTGCACGGATTGTGTGTCCTTCTTTTGCGGATGATGCCGCAGGGCTGTTGCGTACCAGTATGCGCTCCCGCGGGTTTACCTTATTCCTTGAACCGAAAGCATTGTATAATTCGGTGGAAGCGTCTTCAATCATTCCTGAGGATTTTGAGGTTCCGTTTGGCAAAGCACGTATTCGCCGTGAAGGTTCTGATCTGAGTATCATAACTTATGGGAATACCACTCATTTTTGTCTGGATGTAGCCGAACGCTTGGAGAAGGATCATGGTTGGAAAGTAGAAGTCATTGACATCCGTTCATTGATACCACTCGATAAAGAAACGATATATGAGTCAGTTAAAAAGACGAGTAAAGCATTAGTGGTACATGAAGATAAGGTCTTTGCCGGTTTCGGTGGTGAAATCGCTGCCAGCATTGGCACTGATTTATTCCGTTACTTGGATGCACCGGTTCAGCGAGTAGGTTCTACCTTTACTCCGGTTGGTTTCCATACGGCATTGGAACATGCGATTCTACCGAATGCGGATAAGATTTATGAAGCCGCAAAAAAACTATTGGAGTTCTAATTTTAAAAGAAATAAAAGATGAAAAAGATAGGTTTGTTTTATGTAGCGAATGCCGTTAAAACGTCACAAGTTGCACGAAAAATCCGTGAAGCATTGGGAGCAGATCAAGTGGATATTATTCCGGCAGAGAAGGCCTGGGGGAATGACTTTCAGTCATATGATAATTTGGTTATCGGCGCGTCCACTTGGTTTGACGGAGAATTACCTACTTTCTGGGATGAATTGGTGCCCGAATTGACGGGTCTTGACCTGAAAGGAAAGAAGGTTGCTTTGTTCGGACTAGGTGATCAGGTGAATTATCCTGATAACTTTGTGGATGGACTAGGCATTCTGGCTGAGGAATTTGAGAAGACCGGTGCTATCCTGGTTGGCTATACATCGGCGGAAGGTTATACATTCAATCGTTCGAAAGCACTGCGCGATGATCAATGGTGCGGTTTGGTTATTGATGTCGAAAATCAATCGAAGTTGTCGGATAAACGTATCAAGGAGTGGTGTGAACAATTGAAGAAGGAATTCTGATACCCAATAAAAAAGAGTTCGTATCAAGTGCTGCGCTTGTGTGGGCAAATGATTATTTGCCTACATAAGCGCTGTCACTTTCTTTAGAAATAGGTATTAAACTTTATCGATTAAAGTAATTGGCCATTGCTTCTGCACATCGCTCCCCATCCATGCCTGCCGATACAATTCCACCTGCATATCCGGCTCCTTCTCCACACGGGAACAATCCTTTTACTCTGACGTGTTGCAACGTCTCTCTGTCTCTTATGATCCGTACGGGAGCTGACGTACGTGTTTCCACGCCAATCATAACGGCTTCGTTCGTTAGGAATCCATGACTGTATCTTCCGAATTGTTGAAAGCCTTTGCTTAACCTTTCAGTCAAAAATGAAGGCATCCAGAAGTGAAGTGGAGAAGAGATTAATCCTGGAGCATAGGAGCTTTCGGGAAGGTCATAACTTAGTTTTTTAGATGTAAAATCAAACATACGTTGCGCAGGTGCAGTCTGTCGCATATTACCTTGCTGCCAGCAGGCGAACTCTAAAGCCTCTTGAAAATACATCATATGCAGTTGAGAATCCAGAGTGGAGGGATGAGAGTTAACAGCACTGTCAGGCTGGATAGCTAACTTTTCACTTCCCATTTTCATATCTCCACTCCATAGATCTTCCGGTAATACTTCTACTACCATACCGGAGTTGCTCCAACGAGAACCGCGGTTGGAGGGCGACATTCCATTTACTACCACCTGTTCCGGTCCGCTGGCTGCGGGAACAATGAAGCCACCGGGACACATGCAGAAGCTATATACGCCACGTTCTTCTACTTGCGTCACGAAACTATATTCAGCGGCAGGCAGGTACTTTCCTCGTCCGTTCTTACTGTGATATTGTATCTGATCAATTAAGGCTGAAGGGTGTTCCAGGCGTACGCCAACTGCGATGCCTTTTGCTTCAATTTCTACATGATTGTTGGCTAACCAACGGTACACATCGCGTGCTGAGTGGCCTGTTGCCAGAATCACAGGCCCGAGGAATGTCTGACCGGTATTCGTTTCAATGCCTTGTATCTGGTCATCTTCAATGATAAGTGCATCCATACGGGTTTCGAAATGTACTTCGCCTCCACATTCAAGAATCGTATTTCTCATATTCTCGATGACGCGTGGCAGTTTATCCGTTCCTATATGCGGATGAGCGTCTACCAATATGGATGGAGATGCCCCATGCTGGCAGAAGACGTTTAGTATTTTATCTACATTCCCGCGCTTCTTGCTCCGGGTATATAATTTCCCGTCAGAATAGGCTCCTGCACCTCCTTCTCCAAAACTATAGTTGGATTCCGGATTGACTGTTTGTTGTCGTCCTATCTGTGCAAGGTCTTTCTTTCTTTCACGTACGTCTTTACCGCGTTCCACGATGATAGGACGCAGACCGAGTTCTATCAGGCGTAAAGCAGCAAACAATCCTCCGGGACCGGCACCTACCACAATAACGGAAGGCTTTCCTTCTACATTCTTATAGTGGGTACGTTGGTATTCATCCTCTTGTGGTATTTCATTCAAGTAGACTCGAATGCTGAGATTCACGAAGATGGTCCGCTGTCGGGCATCAATGCTACGTTTTAAGATGCGCGTAGCTGTAATTTCTCGGGCATTTAATCCCTTTTCCTGCACCAGATACTCTTTCAAGCGCTGTTCGTTGGCCGCTATTTCAGGGCGTACACGTAATTGGAATTCTTGTATCATATTATCCAAATAGGGTACGGAAAGCTTCTTCCACTTTTCGTACGGGGATTAATTCTATTTTTATCTTCTTTGTGTTGAGCCCCTGCATATTATATTTAGGTAGTATAAATTGCTTGAAACCCAACTTTTCAGCTTCACCAATACGCTGTTCAATGCGATTGACCGGACGTATCTCTCCTGATAAACCGATTTCTCCTGACATACATACTTCTTGCTCTATGGCTGAATCCATATTGCTGCTGAGAATGGCACTGATTACAGCCAGATCAATAGCAGGATCATTCACTTTCAAACCTCCGGCTATGTTGAGGAATACATCTTTCTGTGCCAGTTTGAAACCGACACGCTTTTCTAATACGGCAAGTAGCATGTTCATTCGGCGGATATCAAATCCGGTGGCAGAACGTTGCGGGTTGCCATATACAGCACTACTGACCAAGGCCTGCGTTTCAATCAAAAACGGTCTGATGCCTTCTATGGCTGAGGCAATGGCTATTCCACTCATGCCTTCGTGATCTTGACTTAGAAGTAGTTCCGACGGGTTGTTTACTTGTCGCAGACCGTCTTGACGCATTTCGTAAATGCCAAGTTCGGCTGTACTTCCAAAACGGTTTTTGATGCTGCGAAGGATGCGGTACATGTAGTGTTGGTCGCCTTCAAATTGAAGCACGGTATCTACAATGTGTTCCAACACTTTGGGGCCGGCTATACTACCTTCTTTGTTGATATGCCCTATCAAGATGACCGGAGTGTGCGTTTCTTTGGCAAAGCGCAGGATGGAAGCGGAACATTCACGCACTTGGGCTATGCTTCCCGGAGAAGACTCGAGAGTCTCAGTCGAGATCGTTTGGATGGAGTCGATGATGACCATATCCGGCTTTGTATTCTTAATGTGTACGTAGATTTGTTCCAACGAAGTTTCGCAGACAATGAGGCAGTCGTTGGCAGTAGGAGTCAACCGGTCGGCACGTAGTTTCAGCTGGCGGGCACTTTCTTCTCCGGAGATGTAAAGAATGCGCTTCCCGGGGATTTTTAATACGGTTTGTAGTACCAGTGTCGATTTGCCGATACCTGGCTCGCCACCAATCAGAACAAGAGATCCTTGTACCAAGCCTCCTCCTAATACTCGGTTCAGTTCGTCGTCATGGAGGTCGATGCGTGGTTCGTCATCTGCTATGATTTCATTCAACGTAATAGGCTTGGCTTTGGTTGTTTCGATACCGGATACCGGACGTTTGTTAACCACCTCTTTTCTGACTATTTCTTCTACATACGTGTTCCATTCTCCGCACGACGGACATTTACCAACCCATTTGGGGGAATCTTGTCCACAATTGCTACACACGTAAACCGTCTTTTCTTTTGCCATAGCTGAACTCTATTCTATATTGATTGCCCAAAGGTACAATTTTTCACTTCAGAGGTTGTAGAATTACGTAGAGTTTTTTATCTTTGTTAGTAGAAACGATACATAATTGATAAGCTATGATAGAGGATATTCTGGAGTACAACAAGCAATTCGTTGCAAATAAGGGGTATGAAAAATACATTACCAATAAGTATCCCGATAAGAAGATAGCTATCCTCTCTTGTATGGATACCCGTCTGACTGAATTGCTACCGGCAGCTTTGGGCATTAAGAATGGGGATGCAAAGATGATTAAGAACGCAGGCGGAATCATTTCGCATCCGTTTGGAAGTGTCATCCGTAGCCTGATGGTCGCTATCTATGAATTGGGAGTGACGGAAATAATGGTCATTTCGCATTCCGATTGTGGGGCATGCAACATGAGCAGTGTTCAAATGATAGAGCGGATGAAAGCCCGTGGCATCAAACAGGAAACGATTGACATGATCCATTACTGCGGAGTCGATTTTGACTCCTGGCTGTATGGTTTTGGGGATACAGAAAAATCAGTTCGGGGAACTGTTTCGAGTATTACAAACCACCCTCTGATTCCTACGGATATCAAAGTTTATGGGTTTATCATTGATTCCTTGACGGGAGAGTTGAAGGAAGTGAAAGGATAATAGCCTCAATGCTCAGTGATCGTATTGGATCATTGTGAAAGAGTTCTTCTAATTCTAAGATACCGTTATTTCTCCTGCCAGTGGACGGCTCATTAACTCCCGCACTTTAGCAGGCAGATAGTCGTGCCCTAAAAGGAACATCAATTTAGTGACAGCAGATTCTGTAGTGCTGTCGTATCCGCAAACTACCCCTGCTTGTATCAATTGGTAGCCGGTTTCGTAACGTTCCATCTCAACGGTTCCTGCATTACATTGAGTGACGTTTACAATCACAATGCCTTGTTCGCAAGCATCGTGCAAACGACGAAGAAACCATTCTTTGCGGGGAGCGTTACCGGATCCGTACGTTTCAAGAACAATCGCTTTCAATCCTTTGATAGAAAGGAGGGCATCTACCACATTTTCCTGAATGCCGGGGAAGAGTTTCAGCACGGCTATATTAGTGTCCAGTAGATAGTGAGGTTTGAGCTCACGGCGATTGCCATGTACCTGTATTTGCACATTGTTGTATTTAATATGAATGCCAGCTGAGGCGAGTACCGGGTAATTAAAAGAACGAAAAGCGTTGAAGTTCTCGGCATTCATTTTCGTGGTACGGTTGCCACGCATCAAATGATTCTCAAAGAAAATACAGACTTCAGGAACGATAGGCAGACCGTTGGCACGGGAGGCAGTGGCTATTTCAATACTAGTCAATAAGTTTTCTTTGCCATCTGTGCGCAACACACCTATAGGCAATTGGGAGCCGGTAAGGATAACAGGCTTAGTGAGTCCCTCAAGCATGAAACTGAGTGCAGAAGCTGTATAAGCCATGGTGTCTGTGCCATGCAAGATAACAAAACCGGTGTATTGGTCATAATTGTCATTGATGATGTGTACCAATTTGCGCCATGCTTCCGGAGCCATGTCGGATGAATCCATGGGTGGATCAAACTGGTAAGTGTCAATACGAAACGTAAACCTTTGAAGTTCGGGTATATGCTTTTGCAGTTGCTCGAAATTGAAGTTTTCTAAAGCACCCGTTTCCGTATTCTCTATCATGCCGATAGTTCCACCGGTGTAAATTAACAAAACGGAAGTATTCTCTGGGTTCATGCGTTCTTTTTTTCGGTTCTTTTCGGCAAAGATAATGAAATATCTATTGGTTGGTAACAAAATGATAGAAAAGAATGGCTGAATTTATGCTTATACGGGTTGGAAAGTATGAAAATGTAAGTTGTGGGTTGTGCATATTTCTTGCCTTTTTAATGCCTTTCTGTATTTTTATCGCAAAAAAGTGGTAAAAAGTGATAGTTTGAATGTTTTTATTGTTACTTTTGCAACACTTATCAAAGATGATAGAAACGAGCTATTATGAATCAGTGCTATCAACATACAGTCACATCCATGTGCACCATGACCCTTAGGGGTTGAGGATAGTATTTGTGTTTCTACGTGTTACACCATTTTAATCAGTTTTTTATTTTAATGTAGCTTTTTATACCTGCCTTGTAGGCGGATAAATGCAAAAGGAGATGATTGATCACTTTCTGCGTGACAGATGTAGAAGGTAGAGAAAATAATTAAGATAATTAGAAATAACAATAGAATGAAAGTATTAAAGTTTGGCGGTTCGTCCGTAGGAACCGCAAGCAGTATTTTAAGCGTAAAAAAGATAGTAGAGGCTGTAAATGAGCCAGTCATCATCATTGTATCTGCATTGGCTGGCATTACCGATCAGTTAATTCATACCTCCAAAATGGCGGCATCCGGTGATTCTTCTTATGAAAATGAATTCCGCGAGATTGTATATCGTCATGTAGAAATGATTAAGGAAGTGATTCCTGCAGGAGAAACACAAGTCGAATTACAACGTCGGACAGGGGAGTTACTGAATGAACTGAAAGATATTTTCCAGGGTATTTACTTGATTAAGGACCTTTCACAGAAGACTTCTGATACGATAGTAAGCTATGGCGAGCGTCTTTCGTCCAACATTGTCGCCCAACTGACGGGAGCAGAATGGTTCGACTCACGTAAATTCATCAAGACAGAGAAAAAACACTCCAAACATGTATTGGATACTGATTTGACTAATTCACTGGTACGTGAAGCATTCAGTAATCCTCCCAAACGTGTTCTGGTTCCGGGCTTTATTTCTACGGATAAGTTTACGGGAGAAGTTACAAATCTGGGAAGAGGTGGTTCCGATTATACAGCAGCGATTATTGCTGCGGCATTAGATGCCAACAGCCTAGAAATCTGGACTGATGTGGATGGCTTTATGACGGCTGATCCTCGTGTCATTTCCACTGCCTATACCATCAGTGAACTGAGTTATGTGGAAGCTACAGAGCTTTGTAATTTTGGTGCAAAAGTGGTCTATCCGCCTACTATCTATCCGGTTTGCCACAAAAACATACCTATATTAATAAAGAATACTTTTAATCCCGAAGGTGTAGGAACGGTTATCAGACAAGAGGTTTCCAATCCTCAATCTAAGGCTATCAAGGGCATCTCGTCCATTAATGACACGAGTTTGATTACCGTGCAAGGATTGGGTATGGTTGGTGTGATCGGTGTGAATTATCGCATCTTTAAGGTACTTGCCAAGAATGGTATCAGTGTGTTTCTTGTATCGCAAGCCTCTTCAGAAAATTCCACTTCCATTGGTGTGCGTAATGCAGATGCCGACTTGGCTTGCGAAGTTTTGAACGAAGAGTTTGCCAAGGAAATAGAGATGGGAGAGATTTCACCTATTCAGGCAGAGAAGAACCTTGCTACGGTGGCCATCGTAGGTGAAAACATGAAACATACACCGGGTATTGCCGGTAGGTTGTTCGGTACGCTGGGACGTAACGGTATCAATGTGATAGCTTGTGCGCAAGGTGCTTCGGAAACTAATATTTCGTTTGTCATAGACAACAAGTCGCTACGCAAATCTTTGAATGTTATCCATGACTCTTTCTTCTTGTCGGAATATCAGGTATTGAACCTCTTTATTTGTGGTATCGGTACAGTGGGTGGTAGTTTGATTGAGCAAATTCATAATCAGCGTCAGAAATTGATGCAGGAGAATGGCTTGCAGTTGAACGTCGTAGGTATAGCAGATACATCCAAAGCCATCTTTGGGCGTGAAGGATTCGACCTGGGACGTTTCCGAGAAGAGTTGGCCGAAAAAGGGAAGGTCAGTTCATTGGATACACTTCGAAACGAGATTATCGGGATGAACATTTTCAATTCCGTATTTGTGGATTGTACAGCCAATGCAGGGATTGCCTCTCTCTATAAAGATCTACTGATGCACAACATTTCCGTTGTGGCGGCCAATAAAATAGCGGCTTCTTCGGAATATGAAAGCTATCGTGAGTTGAAACAGATTGCCCGTCAACGAGGGGTGAAGTATTTGTTTGAGACGAACGTAGGTGCGGGACTTCCCATCATCAATACTATCAATGACTTAATTCACAGTGGGGATAAAATCTTGAAAATAGAAGCCGTCTTAAGTGGTACGCTAAATTATATCTTTAACAAGATTAGTGCAGATATTCCTTTTAGCAAGACTATCAAGATGGCTCAGGAAGAACGTTACTCCGAACCCGATCCGCGTATTGACCTTAGTGGGAAGGACGTGATCCGTAAACTGGTGATTCTGGCTCGTGAAGCCGGCTATTGTTTGGAACAGAGTGATGTTGAAAAGAAACTTTTCGTTCCCGATGATTTCTTTGAAGGTTCATTGGAAGACTTTTGGAAGAAAGTGCCGAAGCTTGATGCTGATTTTGAGGCTCGTCGCAAGGTACTGGAAGCAGAAAATAAACACTGGCGTTTTGTGGCCAAACTGGAAAACGGAAAAGCCTCCGTTGGACTGCAGGAAGTAGGAACCAACCATCCTTTCTACGGTCTGGAAGGAAGTAACAATATTATCTTGTTAACAACCGAACGTTATAAAGAATATCCGATGATGATACAAGGCTATGGAGCCGGTGCAGGTGTAACGGCTGCGGGAGTATTTGCGGATATCATGAGTATTGCGAATGTTTAACCTATAAGATATACCATTTGAACAAAAGGATTACCACCGCTTTGGTTGCTTACATCCTTCTTTAATCGTTCAATCGTAAATCGTTCAATCCTAACTAAAGAGATGAAACATATTATTATACTAGGTGACGGTATGGCCGACTGGCCTATAAAAGCTCTAAACAACAAGACCTTGTTGCAAGCTGCCAACACACCTTATATGGATAAGCTGGCACAAATGGGACGGTCGGGACGGTTGATGACCGTTGCCGAGGGTTTTCATCCGGGCAGCGAAGTGGCAAACATGTCCGTTTTGGGGTATAACCTGCCAAAGGTGTACGAAGGACGTGGTCCGTTGGAAGCCGCCAGTATTGGTGTAGAGTTACAACCGGGCGAGATGGCATTGCGTTGCAATACAATCTGCCTAGAGGGTGAGAACATAAAGAATCACTCTGCCGGACACATCACTACTGAAGAAGCGGATGTATTGGTGAAACATCTGCAAGAGCAGTTAGGAGATGATAGAGTTCATTTCTATACCGGTGTGCAATACCGCCATTTGTTGGTTATAAAAGGAGGAGACAAACGTATAGATTGTACGCCACCTCACGATGTTCCTTTGAAACCTTTTCGTCCGTTGATGGTAAAACCAATGCCTGAAGCAGTAAATATCATGGATCCCGAAGGACAAGCCGATTTAACTCCGCAAGAGACGGCTGATCTACTTAACGACCTGATTATGCGTTCACAGGAAATCCTGAAAAACCATCCTATCAATCAGCAACGGATAGCCGAAGGTAAAGATCCGGCTAATAGCATTTGGCCTTGGAGTCCGGGTTATCGTCCGCAGATGGAACGCCTTTCTGATAAGTTCCCTCAGTTGAAACGTGGGGCTGTTATTTCAGCAGTAGACTTGATTAACGGTATTGGTTATTATGCCGGATTGCGCCGCCTCACAGTAGAAGGGGCTACCGGACTTTATGATACCAATTATGAAAATAAAGTAGCGGCTGCTCTTGAAGCCTTGAAAACAGATGACTTTGTTTATCTCCATATCGAAGCCAGTGATGAGGCTGGACATGAAGGAAACATCCCTTTAAAACTCATAACGATCGAAAATTTGGACAGTCGCGCTGTAGGTCCTATCTACGAAGCTGTAAAGGATTGGGACGAACCGGTAGCCATTGCTGTACTGCCCGATCATCCTACACCTTGTGAACTCCGTACGCACACTTCTGAGCCGATTCCATTTCTTATTTGGTATCCGGGCATTGAACCCGATGAGGTGCAAACCTTCGATGAAGTGGCTGCCTGCAACGGTAGTTATGGTTTGCTGAAAGGTGATGAGTTTATGAATGAATTTATGCAACGATAAAAAGCGATAAAGCACTCACAATTATGAAATATTATAGTACCAATAAACAAGTTTCTGAAGTTACTTTGGAGGAGGCCGTAGTGAAAGGGCTTGCTGCTGACAAGGGGCTTTTTATGCCTTCCACCATTAAACTGCTGCCAAAGGAGTTTTATGATAACATCGAATCTCTTAGTTTTCAGGAAATAGCCTACCGTGTGGCAGATGCTTTCTTCGGGGAAGATATACCTGCTGATACCCTGAAGCAGATTGTCTATGATACCCTGAGTTTTGACATTCCTTTGATAAAGGTCACTGAGAATATCTATTCCCTTGAATTATTCCATGGCCCTACACTAGCTTTCAAAGATGTGGGTGGTCGTTTTATGGCTCGTCTGTTAGGCTACTTTATCCAGAAAGAAGGCAAGAAACAAGTGAATGTATTGGTTGCTACTTCTGGTGATACGGGCAGTGCTGTAGCCAATGGTTTCCTTGGCGTAGAAGGCATTCATGTATATGTACTTTATCCGAAAGGTAAGGTCAGCGAAATTCAGGAAAAACAGTTCACTACTTTGGGACAAAACATTACTGCTCTTGAAGTAGACGGAACATTCGATGACTGCCAGGCTTTGGTGAAATCGGCTTTTATGGACCGAGAGTTGAATGAACACTTACAACTCACGAGTGCCAATTCCATCAATGTTGCTCGCTTTTTGCCGCAGGCTTTCTACTATTTCTATGCCTATGCGCAACTGAAACGTGCTGGCAAAGCGGACAACGTTGTGGTTTGTGTACCTAGCGGTAATTTTGGTAATATCACCGCCGGGCTTTTTGGCAAACGCATGGGGCTTCCCCTGAAACGCTTTATTGCCGCAAACAACCGAAATGACATCTTCTACCAATATCTGCAAACAAGCATTTATACTCCGCGCCCTAGTATCGCCACCATTGCCAATGCCATGGATGTAGGCGATCCGAGTAATTTTGTGCGTGTACTCGACCTGTATGGAGATGATCATGCCGCTATCTCTGCCGAAGTGAGTGGTGCTACTTATACTGATGCGCAGATTGCAGAAACAATGAAGAGTGTTTGGGAAACAGAGAATTATCTGCTTGATCCCCATGGAGCTTGTGGATTCCGTGCCTTGACTGAAGGACTTCGTTCTGATGAAACGGGTATATTCCTGGAAACGGCTCATCCTGCCAAATTCAAGGATACGGTAGAGGAGATTATCGGTGAAGTTGTGCAGATACCGGAAAAGCTGCAAACTTTTATGCAAGGTGAAAAGAAAAGTTTGTCAATGTCGAAGGACTTTGCAGTTTTTAAACAGTATTTGCTGAGTCTGTAATCCGTTTACTAGACTCTGTTCCTTTTGTCGTACTATTCTACTTTTAATTCGTAATTTATTACGACCAAATATTCACCTTCGGCTTGAATGGTGAATTCAGTTCCTATGCACTCGTTCAGCGTACCTTGCCACCAGTTGGTAAAATCACTGAGTGGATATGCTAATCCTTTGCCATGTAAACCGTGTGCGGTGAAATTGATGATGGATATTTGTTGTCTGGGACTACAAGAAAAAGTATGTGTGTTGCGACAGGGAATGAAAAGGCTATAATCAGTAAACATCTGCACATCGACTCCTGCACGCATATACTCTATCAGCAGACTGATGTTTCCTAAGGTATGGTCTTCGCGTTTGCCTGTGGCACCAACGATGGCTATGTGGCGTTTACCTTGTGCCAATAGAAAGTGAACAGCTTTGGTCTGGTCATTGGTTTCTTGATCGTTGATGTGATGTAGGATATGTGCGTACTTCTCTCTGTTTTCTTGGCTGAGCGAATCTCCGTCGCCGATAATCACATCCGGCACCTTTCCTTGGCGGATGTATTCGTTGGCTCCACCATCGCAACAAACGACGTAAGGTGCTTCTTTTAGAATATGTAAAGGGAGTTTATTTGTTGGAAATTCCCCATTTGCCAATACGACAGCTTCAACCATTTTAGTTACCATTTTGCAAGATGCGATATAGGGTTAGCGTGATTTTTTATTCAATAGGAAGCATCATCTTCTTCCATTTGAAGTAGCCAAAGATAGCGATAATTGTGTAAAAGGCATAGAGGGCGGCTGTGAAATCAAGTCCTTTGTAGATATATAATCCTGCACTCACCACATCAACTACAATCCACGCCCACCATTGTTCTACATATTTACGTGCCAGCATCCACATGCCGACAATGCTTAAGGCCGTCGTAAAGGAGTCCCACCAAGGTACGTTGCTATCTGTAAATTGGATTAATATCCAAGCAATGCCCATAAAAGAGGCAATAAACACAACTGCCAATGGTACCAGATAACGTATTGGCATGCGAGTAATAGGCAGCTCCTGCTCTTTTCCCACTTGGTGCGGTGCACTCTTTCGTAAAATTTTTCTTCGGAGGAAGCTGCCGTATTTCCACATCATCCAGCCGTAGATGGCGGCACCTAAGTAGTAGATGTTGATACCGAAATCAGCATATAGCCCAGCCTCAAGATAGACAAAAATATAGACAGCAGGCATGATGATGCCCGCTATCCATAAATAAATACTGGCTCGATACTCTAGCCAGAGGTAGAGAAGCCCTACGAGAGTGCCTATTATTTCGAGAGTTTGTTCCATTAGAAGCTTAATGACACATGTCCTAACACATTGGTTCCTGCTTGTACGGCATAGCCCGTATAGTTGTTACGATGTTCAGTCGAGTTAGTATAATCACTGGAAGCCCAACCGTTGTTTTCGTATTCTTCGTTAAAGAGATTGTAAACAGTACATCCTATAGTAACAGATTTCAGTTTCGGAAGTTTGAAGGTATAAGCCACATTCAGGTTACTTACAAAATAAGCATCCAACTGATGTTCTTTAATATCCATGTTGCTCATGAATTGCTTGCCTACATATTGTGATTGCAAGGAAGCTTCAAAACCTTTGTAGGTATATCCGAAACGATTGTTTAGTAGGAAGTCTGGTGAGAACGCAATGTGTGTGGAACCGTGATTAATCTCTACACCGGGCAGTTCGTTCCAATCGGCATCATATCCGTAGAGTGTTTCTACAAAATCTTTGATGCGATTGCGGCTGAGAGTGGCATTGATGTCCCACTGAAACCCACAAGGCAGTTTCGCCCCAGCCATTAATTCGATACCCATGCGGTAGCTTTTGGGTACATTGGCAGCTACGGCTTCGCCGATTTCATTCAATTCACCTGTCAAAACAAGCTGATCTTTATAATCCATGTAGTAAAGGTTGGCACCCAGATGTAGCCATGCGTTGGAGAAGGTATAACCTAATTCATAATCGAATAAGCGCTCTGCTTTGGGAGGGGCGGTCAGCAATCCGTCAGTATAGTTGTTGCGGGTAGGTTCTTTATGAGCTACGCTGAATGAGCCGTATAGGCGATGGTTACGATTGATTTGCCAAGACAGACCGGCTTTAGGGTTGAAAAAGTCAAATTTCTCGTCGATATCAAGGCTTTGCAAAGCATCGGTGGCTGAGTTCCATTTATCATTTTTGCCATACATCTTATAGGTAATGTGGCGATATTGCAGATCGGCATAAGCGTTCAGACCTCCACCTAATGCATAGTTGGCTTTCAGATAGATGTTACCGTCGTTTTTAGTGGCATTGTTAGAGTAGTAATCCTGACTGGGATCCAATTGTCCCAGATAATTTTTTACCCAAAGCACTTTGCCGAAGTGATCGCCATCGTAACGGTTCAACGCTCCGCCTAAAGAAGCTTGAATACGGTTGTCTGTATAGTTTATGGAGAAGATACCGCCACCGAACCAATTGTCCATGCCTTTTTTGCGAACCAGATCACTTTTCTTCTGGTAAGTCGGATTTCCTTCTTCGTCTTGCCCAATAGGGTAGGGAATCAGACCATATTCAACTAATTTACGTCCGTCTTTATACTCTTGGTAATAACCGTCTCCTTTTGTATAATGTAACCCCACATTCAAATTCCATTGTGGAGAGAAATTATGATTTGCCAACAGTTGATAATTCTTCTGTATATAGTTGTCAGTTTGATCATTGTAGTACTGGAACTGTCCGCCTTCTTTTAAAAGTCCGGCCGCCTCTTCTATACCGTAATCGTAGTCAATATCTGGTTGATGCACCTTGCCATTCTTGTCCGTCATGTACATATAACCACAAGAGTTAAAACGACGACCGAAAGCATTGATTTGATCTTTGGTAGCATAGTTCCAGGCATGGTAAGTACGCTCTTTACCGGCAAAAGTAATCAGTTTGATAGAGGTATTATCATTAAAATAACCTCCTTGTAGGTAGTAGGAATTCAAACTAACCTCTGCACGGTCTAAATAACCGTCTGTACTGATGTTGGAGAGGCGGGCATCAAAGGACCAATGGTCGTTGATGAGTCCCGTTCCTGCTTTTATCGTCTCTTTATGAGTATTGAACGAACCATAGGAACCGTTGAATTCAGCATACGGTTTCAAAGAAAAATCTCCCGTCTGCATATTGATACTGGCTCCAAAAGCACCTGCACCGTTGGTAGAGGTTCCTGCTCCCCGTTGTATTTGCATGTCTTTCACGGAAGATGCAAAATCTGGCAGATTTACCCAGAATACGGTATGGCTTTCTGCATCATTGATAGGAATACCGTTGGCGGTGACATTAATGCGTGTACCGTCTGTACCACGTACCCGTAGACTTGTGTAGCCAATCCCAGCTCCGGCGTCACTGGTGGTGATGGCAGAAGGTGTCATACTTAACAGATAGGGCAAGTCTTGTCCGAAGTTCTGTTTCTTTAGTTGTTCTTTGTTTACATTTGTAAATGCTACCGGTGTGGTTGCAGTAGCACGAGTGGAGATAACTTCCACTTCGTCAAGATTGATAACTCGCAAGCTATCCTTTTCGCGTGTTTGCGCACAAACACTCAGCGCTGCCATCAAAAGGCAGGGCACCATTGCATGTCTCTTCATTTGCAATTCTTTCATTTAGATTAATACAGAAAAGGGGGACTTTTCTTCACTTTTTCCTCCGCCGGCACTACCCGGATCAGGTCAATGGGTATGATCTCAGCCCGTCATATTAGGGCACCCCTTAGTTGAAATCAGTGCACAAAAATAGAGTATTCCGTTGAAAGTCGCAAGTAAAGTGGACGAATTTCAGATTTATTGGTTAATTTTGCAGCCATTCATTTTAAAACAACAAATAATTATGTTATCTCCTCTGTTAATAGCAGCCTTTGCTGCTCAGGGTGCTGAAGACGGAATCAGCAAGTTGCAACTTCTTCTAGAACAATTGATAGACTGGGGTGTAGGTGCCGGTGGTCGAATCATTGGCGCTGTCATCATCTTTGTAGTAGGACGGTTTCTTATTTCTTTCCTTAACAAGATGGTTGCCAAATTAATGGTGAAAAGACACGTCGATCGCAGTGTTCAGAGTTTCGTAAAGAGTTTAGTTAATATTTTGTTGACTATCCTGCTGATTATTGCAGTGATTGGCAAGTTGGGAGTAGAGACTACCTCCTTTGCAGCTTTGTTGGCATCTGCCGGTGTGGCTGTCGGTATGGCATTGTCTGGTAACCTGCAGAACTTTGCCGGTGGATTGATTGTATTGCTTTTTCGTCCCTTCAAGGTAGGCGACTGGATTGAGTGTCAAGGTGTATCTGGCACAGTGCGTGAGATCCAAATATTTCACACAATCCTAACCACAGGAGATAATAAAGTGATTTATATTCCGAATGGTCCTTTGAGTAGTGATACCGTCATTAACTATAGCCGTGAAGATACCCGTCGTGTAGACTGGGTGATCGGTGTGGAATATGGTGAAAATTACGATAAAGTAGAAAGTACCGTTCGTCGTATCATCGCTGAAGATAGCCGTATATTTACCACTCCTGCACCTTTTGTGGCTCTACATGCTCTGGATACCAGCAGTGTGAATATTGTGATGCGTGTATGGGTGAAGAGTAGCGATTATTGGGGAGTTTACTTTGATATGAATAAGACTATCTATGCTGTATTCAATAAGGAAGATATCGCATTCCCTTTCCCGCAGTTGACTGTGCATCAGAAAAAATACTGATAAAAAATAGGAATTATAGAATAGAGTATCGCCTATTGTCATCTGATGGTAGGCGATATTTTTTATAGATTCATGAATCGCCAGGCCAGTATGCGACTCTCCTTCGTACCTTGATGCATGGGTATCACTCTATATTCAGCTACCTCAACCGCTTTTAGTTTGGCATACAGCTTTTCCAATGTTTTCGTTTTTGAGACTAAGCAGGTGAACCACCTGATATTCTCTTTATATTCCCGACTTTCCGAAATCATATCCAACAAGAAACGTGCTTCGCCGCCTTCACACCAAAGCTCGTTGGAGGTTCCACCAAAATTTAGTTTTGCCTTCGTTATTTTCTCTCCTCTCAAACTACTTAATTTCCGTAGTGTCCCTTCTTCAGCTTCTTCCTTCGAACCATGAAAAGGAGGATTACAGATGCTTACGTCAAAAAACTCTCCAGGGATGAGTATGCCACCGAAACTCTTCCGGTGATTCTTTTGAAGGCGCAATTCTATTTTGTGAGCAAGTATTGGATTGCATGTGACAATCTTTCGAGCATTTTCAATAGAAACCGGATCGATGTCGGAACCCACAAAAGTCCATCCGTATTCTGTCTGTCCGATAGTCGGGTAGATGCAATTGGCCCCTACGCCGATATCCAGACATCTACACGGTCTTGACTCTTTATCCTGATTTGTCTGGAGAAGGTCGGCAATATAGTGGATATAATCGGCTCTTCCTGGGATAGGCGGACAAAGATAACCTTTCGGTATATCCCAATATTTGATACCGTAATAGGTTATCAATAATGCCTTATTCAAAGCCTTTACGGCTTGTGGATGAAAGAAATTGATAGTGGGTGTACCGTAAGGATTGTAGGATACAAACTTTTTGAGCGGCTGATAATTCTCTGTCAACTGCTGAAAGTCATATTGCCCTTGATGCTTATTCTTCTTATGTAATCCTTTTTTTTCTACCATCTGACAAAGATACTGAAATAACGTGACTTTAATAGGATATGATGCGCTGTTCAATCCTAAGAATGGATCTTATTTACTTTTTATCGGTTTCAATGGCAGCCTTGGGAACAATTTTCTGAAACGCACTAAATGAGACGTAATGTTGCCACCGGCAATAATAAATGTTACGGCTAAGATAATCAGTGCTATTCCATAACACAATCTGAGAGTCAGAGTTTCTCCGAAAATGATGATTCCGAAGAATACAGCAGTTACAGGTTCCAAGGCTCCCAAGATTGCTGTTGGGGTAGATCCGATATATTGAATGGCTTGTGTGGTACAGAGAAAGGATATGGTAGTTGGGAAAACAGCTAATGCAATTAAATTTCCCCATAAATACCATTTATCTACGATTTGCAAACTTTGTCCAAAGTCCACACGGATTAAAAAAAGCAGAACTCCAAAAAGCAAGATGTAAAAAGTGATTTTAAGCGTTGCTACTTCTTTCAGCATGGGGCGGTTTACTCCTACAATATAGATTGCATAAGAGAGGGAGGACGCTATCACCAGACCGATACCTATTAAACTAAGCGTTGCGCCGTCGGCACCATTGTAAAGTAGTCCGATGCCACTTAATGCTAAAAAGATGCAAAAGATGGTCTGTAAGGAAACTTTCTCCTTATAGACAACAGCGATAATCAATGCCACCAAAATAGGGTAAACAAACAAAATGGTGGAGGCGATGCCTGCCTCCATATAATTGTAGCTTTGGAATAGCGTAAGAGAAGAGATGGCAACCAACCATCCCAAAATGATCAGAGGTGGTATTTCTTTTCGTTTCAGTTTAAAATTCCTGCCTCTTGCTTTGAGCATAATGCCCAATATGGGAATTGCAAATAAGTATCTGAAAAAAAGAACTGAGTCTGGGTCTAAACCTTCTTTATACAATGGGAGAGTGAAGAGTGGATTCATGCCGTAAGTAGTAGCAGCAATGCCTCCCAGTATATATCCTTTGACTTTTGCGTTCATAAATTTAGAACTCTATTTGGGTTACTGATTTTTGGAGTGCAAAGGTAGATTTTACTTTTGTATTTGCAAGGATATTCAGTCTTCTGTTTCCATGATTTTCCTCATAGTAGGACGATAGGAGTCTCCCCACTTTTCTAGTTGATTAATAATAGGGATTAAGCTTTTCCCGAATTGAGTGATGGAGTATTCGGAATGAGGGGGCTACAGAGATCTAACAAAGAAACATAAGAGTAAAGAAAGAACTTAAACTCTCTATTTAAAGTATGGTGGTCTTTATCAGAATATGAATCATTTAACTGTGTTTGTGTGGTTGCAAATA
>CALYZE010000036.1 GCA_945607605.1 uncultured Bacteroides sp. | reverse complement strand
GAACCTTTAAAACCAAATGATCATATGAAAGTATAGAAGAAACAGTCAAAATTACACTCCCCCCTTTTTTGATATAAAAAGAGATCGGAAAGTACCCCCATACTTTCCGATCTTAAACAGTCAAAAATCGACCTTAATCAATTTATTAACTTAACACAGTGACAAAGATATGAGAAATATTTCTTTAAAGGGACTTTTTTGTCCAAAAAGTTTAGAATTTAAGCAATTATTGCGAACTATGAAGATCACACTATTCCTCCTCATGTTTGTAACATTCCAAGCTTATTGCGGGAATAGTTACTCTCAGAATGCAAAAGTTAGCATACCTCATGCTCAACTAAGAGTAGGTCAGGTTCTTGCAAGGATAGAATCACAGACTGAATATCTGTTTGTGTATAACAAAAAGAGTGTAGATGTACGTCGCACTGTCAATCTCAATGCCAATAACAAAGCCGTATCCGAAGTTCTGGACGACATGTTTGAAGGAACTAACATCCGATACGTAATGGAAGGCAAAAACATTGTACTGACCAAAAATGGTGAGAGTATTGAAGCTGTTGCCGGAGTACAACAAAACAGAACCACTGTCAAAGGTATCGTTACTGATACAAAAGGAGAAGCCATTATTGGTGCCAACGTCATAGAAAAAGGCACGACCAATGGCATCATCACAAACCTTGATGGCGAATTTACAATCGATGCTGCCTCTAACGCCACACTTACCATCTCCTATATTGGTTACGAACCGGTTACGATAACCCTCAATGGCCAAACTTCACTTAAAATACAAATGAAGGAAGAAGCATTGGCACTCGAAACTGTAGTAGTTACAGCCATGGGTATCAAACGTAAATCGGAAACACTGACCTATTCGGTACAACAAGTGAACGGTGAGGATATGACCCGAATTAAGGATGCGAATATGATCAATGCCTTGGAAGGAAAGATTGCCGGTGTAACCATCAATAAAAACTCTTCAGGTTTAGGTGGATCAGCCAAAGTATCCATTCGTGGTGTCCGCTCGGCTTATGAAGGCGGAAATAATCAACCCCTGTATGTGATTGATGGCGTACCTATGTTGAATGGTAGTGCCGTACAGGCCGTAACAGCCATGGGTGGTGACAATGATTCCGGTAATCGTGACTCCGGAGATGGGATCTCCAACATCAACCCGGAAGACATTCAATCTATTTCAGTATTGAAAGGAGCTTCGGCAGCCGCACTCTACGGCTCACAAGCAGCCAACGGTGTCATCATGATTACTACCAAGAAAGGGCGCGAGGGAGCTACACAAATTACGTTCTCTACCAATACTACTTTTGACAAAGCCATCAGTTTGCCCGAATATCAGAACACCTATAATACCAACTGGAAGGCCGAAGAAGGAGGCATGAAAGTTTATGACAACGTAGGTGATTTCTTCTCTACCGGTGTTACTACGATCAATTCTTTGACTTTATCTACAGGTAATCAAAAAGCACAAACTTATTTTTCTTATTCCAACACCTACGGCAAAGGCATCATTGACTCTAACAAGCTGAATAAACACAATATCACTTTCCGTGAAACCGGTAAGTTCTTCAATGACAAACTGACCATTGATGGAAATGTTAACTTCATACATCAAACGATGAAGAATCGGCCTACTTCCGGTGGTTTATATCTGAATCCCTTGGTAGGTTTATACACCTTCCCACGCGGCACCGATATGACTCCTTATAAAGAAGGTTCTGTATGGGATGATATCCGCCAGATGCCTCGCCAGACTTGGTACAAAGACGTGAATGATGGCATGGAAGGCAATCCTTATTGGATGAAGAACTATGTAACCAACAATGATACTCGCATCCGCACCATCGCTGCATTAAGTGGCGCGTTGGAAGTAAACGAATGGTTTAAAATACAAGCTCGCGGTACCTTGGACTATATCAGCGACCGTTACGAACAACAAATGTGGGCTTCCACCTCTCCTGTATTGACAGGTGGCGATTGGGATTCCAAGACAGACAACGGACGTTACTCTTATAGCAACAGCGATCAATTGATGGCTTATGCCGACTTTATGGCAATGTTTACCAAAAGCTGGAATAAGGTGAGTTTAAGTGCTGTAGCAGGTGCTTCTATCAACCACACCAAAACGAATACCTTGAGCATGGACTCTCACTTGGCTGGTTTGCATCATCCGAATGTTTTCACTCCTACCAACATCAACTACAGTGGAATGTCTGCACGCGACGGTTCAGGCGACTTCAATAACAAGACCCAAACACAGTCTGTTTTTGCCACAGCCCAACTGGGTTATGCCGATGCTCTCTATCTGGATGTAACTGCTCGTAACGATTGGTCCTCCACACTCTATGGCACGAAGAGCCTTGATTCAGGATTCTTCTATCCTTCGGTAGGTCTCTCTTGGTTATTGAACAAAACGTTCAACCTCCCCCAATGGGTCGACTTTGCTAAAGTGCGTGGTTCATTTGCACAAGTGGGTAACTCACTGCCGGCTTTCCAATCCAATTTGTATCCTACCATCGGCATGGGTGGCGGCATTCTGCAGGTAATCGACTACAACGATGGTAACTTGAAACCTGAAATCTCTGATTCTTGGGAAGTAGGTGCAGAATTCAAATTACTTAAACAACGATTGGACATCGACTTTACCTGGTACAAAACGATGACTAAAAATCAGTTCCTCCGTGTTCCCATGCTTCCGGGTTCTGCCTATGCTTATAAGATGATTAATGCCGGAAAGATCAGTAACAAAGGGATCGAATTGACCATTGGCGCTGTTCCTGTGCAAACAGACAACTTCCGTTGGAGAACTCAGTTCAACATTGCTACCAACCAGAATAAAGTAGAAGAGTTGACCGAAGGCTTCAAGACTTTCACTTATGGACAAGATGGCTTGAATATGGCCTACCGTATGATTGTGAAAGAAGGCGGATCCTTGGGTGATATCTATGGGAATGCTTTCAAGCGCGATGCACAAGGGAAAGTGGAAACAGACGAAAAGGGACTTCCCGTTATCATTAACGACCGCCAGCAATACTTAGGCAACAGCAATCCGGACTGTACCATTGGCTGGAGCAATACATTCAGATTCTACGACTTTAATGTCAGCTTCTTGATTGATGCACGTATCGGCGGTGATGTCATGTCATTCACACAAGGTTTTATGGATGCCCGCGGCGTAAGTGCCCATGCAGGTGATGCGATGGATCGTGGTTACATAGAAGTAGGTGGAACCCGATTTGAAGAGAAACAAATACCCGGCTTCTTTGCCAGAGTTGGTGACAAGGACGGATGTACAGAGTATTATATGTATGATGCCACTAACATCCGCTTGCGTGAACTTTCTGTGGGTTATGACCTTCCTCAGAAGCATCTTCAAAAAATAGGTTTCATCAAAGGTTTGAACCTCTCTTTGATTGCACGCAACTTGTTCTTCTTCTACAAAGACGCTCCGTTTGATCCGGACGCAACCATGTCAGTAGGCAACTCCAATCAAGGTGTAGATGTATTCGGCATGCCGACTACACGCAGCATAGGTTTCAATGTGAAATTTACATTCTGATTATTATCTACTTTAAAACAGCTTTTTATTATGAAAAATAAAATATTCGCTTTACTATTAATCGGTGGCGTCTTCACAGCGTGTACTGATAACTTTGAAAAATTTAATACACAAAACGGCGCTTATACTGAGGATAAACAAGTCATGGACTTTGCAGCCAACACCATGTACTTCCCTAGCATCCAGCAAGGCATTTATTTCAATGACCCTGCCGCAGGTGGTACTGACTGGACTTTCCAGATTATTCAGAACCTGAACGTTGATATGTTCTCTGGTTACTTCCACGATATGGCCTCCAAATTCTTCCCTAACAATTCATGCTACAACTTGAATGACGGATGGAACTCTTCGAATTGGACGTACACCTACCAATACACAGTAGCTGCCCTCAACAAATCTGAAGCAATCAATACAGATTTCAAACATTACTTAGGCATCAACAAGATCCTAAAAGTAGCTACTCTTCACCGTCTGGCAGATGTTTACGGTGGATTGCTCTACTCCGACTTCACGACGTTTGTTCCTCAAAAACAGGAAGATGTTTACAAAGCCATGTTTCAAGACCTTGACGATGCCATTAATCTAATTGATCAAGCACTCGCCGAAGGTATTTCAGAAGACGCTTTTGCCGGACATGATATCTTGATGCAACAAGGCAACCGCACTCTTTCTGCATGGTGCCGTTGGGCCAACTCTTTACGCCTGCGTCTTGCCATTCGTGTTTCCAACTCCAATAAAGTGTTGGCAGAGGCAGAAGCTAAAAAAGCATTCAATGCAAAGCATGGTTTAATTGAAAACAACGGAGAAGGTGTTTTCGTATCCACTGAAAAGGGCTACAAGAACCCATTAGGAACAATCGGCCTTAGCTGGTGGGAGGTTTATGCCAGTGCCAACATGGAATCAATCCTTACCGGATATAATGACCCCCGCACAACCAAATTCTTCACTCCGGCAGTAGGCGGTACTCCTACAGATGAGGATGGAAAAGAGATGGCAAACTTTATTCCAAAATTCGATTATAAAGGAAAAATAAAAGGCATTCCTATGGGACTCGGTGATGACAAAAACATCCCGGCAGGAAACAATGCTTATAAATTCCATGCACGCGGCACCATGAAGGTGGAAGATCATTGTCCTTTGATGACCGCAGCAGAAGTATGGCTGTTGCGTGCCGAAGCTGCGTTACGTGGTTTCTCTAGCGAAAATGTCAAACAATGCTACGAAAAGGGAGTAACCCTCTCCTTCAACCAATGGGGCGTAGGGGCCCAGGCAACCGACTATCTTGCCAGCGAAACCAAACCGATTGATTATAAAGACGTATTTGACCCTAGCTGTAATATGACTGCTGCCTCCGCCATTACTCCTAAATGGGATGACACGGTCGGAAACGAAGAGAAGCTTGAACGCATCATTACTCAAAAATGGTTAGCTATTTTCCCCGAAGGTTGTGAAGCTTGGGCAGAACAACGTCGTACAGGCTATCCCAAACTATTCAAGGTATTGAACAATGCAAGTAATGGCGCTATTGACACCAACATTATGGTGCGTCGCCTTCCTTATCCTGCCAGTTTAAAGACTGACCAACCAGAACTCTACAAACAATTGTTAGACAACCTGGGTGGAGCCGACACAGGGGGTACACGCCTTTGGTGGGATGCCGGAAAAAATAATTTCTAGAATTCACCAGAACAAATAGAAGAATTCGAATGTTACAATTGGTAAATTAATGGTGTTTTCTTCGTATTAGTACAATAGGGGATAAAGATTGGAAGGAGCAAAGTCTTTGATAGGCTTTGCTCCTTTTAGTAAATCCAACGATTTAAAAGAAGAGTTGAAAAGTGTTTCATGCCTTGGAACACACTGTTTCATCAAAAGGAACCATCAGTTTCAAAGCATGAAACAGATCGTCCTCCTGAGCGAAAGAAAAGTAAAGAGTATTATTGGTAAACCTGTATTGGCAATTCCCCTCGCAAAGCACCTAAAGCATTCAATGCCAAAGCTTCTAATTCATCCTCTCCGGGATATACAAACACAGGAGCGAGAAAGGAAATACGCTCCTGCAACCGGGAAACTACATACTCAGAATGAGCCATCCCACCTGTCAGCAAAATAGCATCTACCTTACCGTAAAGCACCGTTGCCGCAGCCCCCACATTTCTAGCTATTTGATAGATCATGGCATTCATCACTAATTCAGCCTGCGTATCCCCTTCTTCAATGCGTTTGACAAGAATCTGAACATCCGTAGTGCCCAAATGAGCATTTAATCCGGCTTGACCGGAGATGTGTTTCTTTAATTCTTCCCTGGTAAACTTACCTGAGTTGCATAGATCTATCAACTGCCCCGCAGGAAGGGTACCGGCACGCTCCGGTGAAAAAGGACCTTCGCCGTCAAGTGCATTGTTCACATCGATGGCACGTCCGTGACGATGGGTTCCTACGGAGATACCTCCTCCTAAATGGCAGATAATCAAATCCAGATCCTCATACTGTATATCCCGTTCGGCAGCAAAACGACGAGCGATGGCACGTTGATTCAAAGCATGCCAAATCGTAATTCTGGGCATCAGTGGAGAGCCGGTGATGCGAGCTATCTCTTCCAATTCATCTACTACGCCGGGATCTGCAATAAAAGCACGGCAACCGGGAAGAAGAGTTGCGAGTTCGGATGCAATAAGACATCCCAAATTACACGCATGGCTTCTCATGGCTTGTGCAATGTCATCGAGCATCGCATCGTTCACCTCATACACCCCACCGGGAATAGGCTTCAGTAAACCTCCTCGCCCTACAATTGCATCAAACTCAAAGGGAATGCCATTGGCTTCCAGATCGTCTATCACCAAGTTCTTACGAAACTCAAACTGATCGATAATACGAGGAAACTGAGCCAACTCTTCTACCGAATGGCGTATGTTACGAACTAAACGAGGAGCCTCATCCTCATAAACAGCTATTTTTGTGGAAGTAGAACCGGGATTGACTGCTAGTATCTTCATAGTTTACGTTTTGACCATTGACAATTTGCGATTGGAATCTCTTATAGTATCCTATGATCATCAGCACTGGTCAGGCAAGCCATGGCAATGCTATAATATTTTGACAAGCCGGAATCGCTACGCGACGGCAACACAACCGGACAAATAGGTCCTTGAAGCAATCCCGCCATATCGGCATGAGAAAACAAAGAAACTGCCTTATAAAAAGCATTTCCCGATTCAATGTTAGGAAAAATCAACACATCTGCTTCACCATTAATGGGAGAAACAATTCCTTTAATATCACCGCTTGTCTTCTCACAGGCTGTCTTCACATCGAGCGGACCGTCAATAATGGCATTGCCAAACTCTCCGGCTTCTGCCAGTTCCACTATGTTTACATAATCCAATGAATGAGGAAACTTAGCGCTAACCTTCTCCGTACAATGAATCAACGCAATGCGTGGTTGTTCAATACCAAAATGAGAGCATATATGAATGGCATATTCAACCATCTCGATACGTTGCTTTAAAGTGGGTCGGGGAATCACGGCAGCATCCGAGAAAAACAACAACTTGTCATACGTAGGAATCTGCATGACTGCCAGATGGGTCAGCACTTTGCCTTTGGGCAACAAGCCTTTCTCTTTATCAAGGATGGCATGAAGCAAGTTGTCAGTATTAATAATGCCCTTCATCAGAATATCCGCCCCTCCTTCACGAACGATACGAACCGCCTCACGTGCCGCTTCATCAGGATCTTCTATATGCAAGACCTTGACGTATTGGGGATATTTTTTCAAAGAGGGATATTTTTCAAGAATGGTAGAGTCGCCAATCATCAGGAATTCTCCAATTCCTTCTTCCAAAGCACGCGCAATAGCATATTCCGTATTGGGGTCATTCGCACAAACTACGGCAATACGCTTCCTCTCATTCAAGGTTTTTAGGTAGGCGGTTAACTGATCAAAGTTCCGTATCGGTTCCATAACGTTAGGTTTTTAGCAAATATCTGAAAAATAGTCGAAAACTACAACACAATATAGACTTTAATTTTCGTTTTTCAATATCATAATGACAAGACATACTCCTCTGGGCTCTCTATTATATTTAACATCTCTTACATGCGTTTTGCTCAATCAAAGATCAGAATTGCGTTATTTTGTGTACTTTTGCTGAAAATACAAGTGATAACCTATGAGTAATCTCATTTTTCCTCCATACCTGCAAGAAGGAGATCGCATCATTATCCTCTCTCCTTCCAGCAAAATAGACAAAACCTTTCTGAAAGGTGCCCACAAACGGCTAAAGTCTTGGGGACTGGAAGTTGTCCTTGCCAAACATGCCGGTAGCGCAAGCGGAACGTATGCTGGAAACATTCATCAACGTCTGGAAGATTTGCAGAAAGCCATGGATGATGAAAAGGCCAAAGCCATACTTTGCAGCCGAGGTGGTTATGGAGCCGTACATCTGCTGAACAAACTGGACTTTACCAAGTTTAAAAAGCACCCTAAATGGCTCATTGGTTTCAGTGACATCACAGCTCTGCACAACGAATTCCAGCAGAAGGGTTTTGCCTCTCTTCACGCTCTTATGGCACGTCATCTAACCGTAGAACCGGAAGACGACGCCTGCACACAAGCCTTGAAGAATATTCTTTTCGGAAGTGCATTTGCTGACAAAGAAGCCTTCAGTTACGTGGCTCCGAAACACAAACTAAACCATGTAGGCATAGGAACAGGTGTTTTGCGGGGCGGCAATCTGTCCGTCTTTTACGGACTACGTGGCACTCCATACGACTTGCCTGCCAAAGGAACCATCCTCTTCATTGAAGATGTGGGCGAACGTCCCCATGCGATAGAGCGTATGATGTACAATTTGAAACTGGGAGGTGTACTTGAAAAGTTGTCGGGACTCATCATCGGACAATTCACCGAATATGAAGAGAATAAATCCTTGGGCAAAGACCTCTATGGTGCATTAGCCGATTTAGTAAAAGAATACGATTATCCTATCTGCTTCGGCTTCCCCGTAGGTCACGTAACCAAGAATTTCCCCCTGATCAACGGAGCAGAAGTAACCTTGGAGGTCAGTAAGAAAGAAGTCAAATTAAGCTTTAATACAGAGAAATAATGAAACGGAATTATACATTCATCCCACTGATTCTGTTGCTGATCCTAGCAGTAGTAGCCTGCAGCAACCATAGCAGCAAATCGAGCAACGACAGTGAAGAAACAAGTACCAAGAGTACTGTCAATGTGCCCCAGTTCAATGCAGACAGCGCTTACCAATACGTCCAAGCGCAAGCCGATTTTGGTCCGCGTGTACCCAACACCTCTGCACATAAGGCTTGCGGAGCATACTTGGCAAATCAACTGGAACAATTCGGAGCCAAAGTCTATAACCAGAACGTTGATTTAGTGGCCTACGACAATAGCATCCTGAAAGCACGCAACATCATTGGAGCTTACAATCCGGAAAGCAAAAAGCGTGTGCTTCTTTGCGCCCATTGGGACAGCCGTCCTTATGCCGATGAAGACCGTGATGAGAAGAAACATCAGACTCCCATCCTTGGTATCAACGATGGTGCCAGCGGTGTGGGCGTTTTGCTCGAAGTAGCCCGCCAATTACAGCAGCAAGCTCCGACCATCGGCATCGACATTATTTTCTTTGATGCCGAAGACTATGGCACTCCCTACTTCCACAAAGGCACGCACAAGGCTGATACTTGGTGCTTAGGTTCGCAATACTGGGGACGCGTACCTCACGTAGAAGGTTACAATGCCCGTTTCGGAATCTTGCTCGACATGGTAGGTGGCAAGAATGCTACTTTCTATCAAGAGGCATTCTCTAAAAGAACGGCCAGTAAACACGTAAAGAAGATATGGGACACTGCCCACCGTCTGGGATTCGGCACCTTTTTTCCAAAAGGACAGGGAACTGAAGTAACCGATGACCACGTATATGTATATGGCCTCCGTCAGATTCCATGCGTGGATATCATTCACCTAGACCCCAATACCGACACCGGCTTCGGAGAGTTTTGGCACACCGTAGATGACGACATGGACGTTATTGACAAGGGTACCCTCCATGCGGTAGGGCAAACGGTGCTGGAAGTCATTTATAATGAAAAATAGAATTCATAAAATAATAAACTCAAAAATAGCAAAAGACATGTTGACTATCAACGAAGTACAAGATGAAGTAATCGCCGAATTCAACGACTTTGACGATTGGATGGACCGATACCAACTCCTCATTGATTTAGGGAACGAGCAGGAACCGCTCGATGAAAAATATAAGATGGAACAAAACTTGATTGAAGGTTGCCAGAGCCGTGTATGGCTACAGGCAGATGAGATGGACGGAAAGATTATCTTTCAGGCTGAGAGTGATGCCCTGATCGTCAAAGGCATCATATCATTGCTCATCAAGGTTCTTTCCGGACATACACCGGATGAAATACTGAGTACCGATCTTTATTTCATTGACGAAATAGGTTTAAAAGAGCATCTTTCGCCAACCCGTAGCAACGGTTTGCTTTCGATGGTAAAGCAGATGCGGATGTATGCACTGGCATTCAAAGCGAAAGAAAGCAAATAGCAGTCGAAAGGCATTTATACAAAAAAGGAGCGTTACAATCGCTCCTTTTTTTATCCTTCATCGTCTTTATACTCTAAAATATCCCCCGGCTGACAATCTAATATTTTACAGATTGCCTCTAAGGTAGAGAAACGGATGGCTTTGGCCTTTCCGGTTTTAAGAATAGAAAGATTGGCCGGCGTAATGTCAATTTTCTCTGCCAGTTCACCCAAAGATATTTTTCTACGGGCCATCATTATGTCAAGGTTTACTATTATCATATCATTCTAATCTATTCAAACGTCAGGCTAAATAGTCAACTCCTGTTCCTCTTTCATCTTGAGTCCAATGGCAAATACCTCCGCTATAATCAATGCCGTGAGACCAAGCACAAGATTCGTAACATCCACTATATCCGTAAGTGTCAAGTCATAATTCTGTAAAGAGAGTGCTTCACGCAAATTGCATAACGACAAATATTCGGCGAGCCATGAACAACCAAAGCCTACTATCAACAGAATACCCAAAAGACGTAAACGTCGCACATTTCGCCAATTGAAAATATTCGAGCGATTAATGGCTACAATGATTTTAATAAAGAACACAACAGCTCCCACGATGGAGACCAGATGCACAAATCCCAACAAACCAGACAAGATCTTACTACCCACACTTTCTTCTGTCTGCACGCTGACTGCCAACGTGCTATATGCAGCAGGCACATAAGTCCCGGTTTTCGTGTTATAAATTGAATCGCAAAGCAAATCCTTCACCTTACAGTTTAAAGAGCGAGGCATCAGGGCAATGTACTTCATATTAGTCAACTCATTGTAAGCATTGTGCTGCTTCAACTTATCATCATTCTTCGTTTCTTGGGCAGCTTCTATACCTGTTTTTGCTCCCAAACTTATACCCATACCCATGTAGTAGGCCGACTCCACAACAGAATAACATAGCACCAGCATGACAACTACACAAAGAATGTTCAATCTTCTCTTCATGATTCAGTTTTTGTAGTGGATAGAGTATCCGATAATTTATAGTGATTCAGCTTTTTCAAAGACACAAGAAACAGCAATACAGCCGCTGCCAAAACAATCAAGTAAGTAGGTTCTCCCAACACGCCAGCCAGTGTATCTGTCTCTTTATAGTTCAAATTAAACCACACCGAAAGGCTGTTATTCAAGATATGTATCAAGATACAAGAAATTAAACTTCCGGTTCTGTAATAAAGCCAGGCAAACAAAAAGCCAGAAAGACTAGCACCTACTATCTGAGCCGGATTCAGATGGAAGATTCCAAAAATCAGACCGGAAATTAAAATTGCTTTAACCGGACTGTACTTCTTCAGCAAACCTTTTGTGATAGCGCCCCGAAACAACAACTCTTCTAAAATAGGTCCTATTATTGCAATACAAAGAATTCCCAACCAACCCGTCTGCAGAAGGTCAAAGGTATTACTCATCCAATCAGGCAAGAACGTGAGTTGCGCCATAAGTGCATCCACTAAAAAGATGGAAGAAACACCTATAACTAAACTCCATGCCAGGTAAGAAAAAGAAACGAGAGAGTAGCATTGCTTGTCGCCCGTCAGGTAATTTTTCTTCCATAAATACAGCCCCATAAAGAGGAACCCCATCAGCATGGCCGGGGCCAGCGCCATATGGCTTGCTCTCCCTGTGTCGATGGCACCATCCACCACATAGGTATATGCCAAGCACAAAGGACCGACCACTAACGCTCCCAATAATTGCATCAAAAAGTAAATTAAAACCAGTTTTATTGCTGCTTTCATTTTTCTTGTTCTTAAATTCCCGCAAAGATACACATTTTCTCTATCAATCCGTCAATTAGAAGCAATAGCTCCTACCAATAACATCATCACCATAGAAAGTGACAACACCAATAAAGTCACGCTCATTAATGCTCTTCTCATAAACTTAACCTTTTTAATAAATAATACTTTCGAAAACGACTAAATCTTTGTATTTCGATAATTATTTATCGTTTTTCGATATGCAAATAAAAAGGTATTTTTTAAGACCACCAAACATAACCCTAAATATTTATCGATAAACGATAAATATTTAGGGTTATCATGATCCAGAGATCAAAAGAAAACGTTGAATCGTAAGGAGAAAGTTGTTTGTTTCCGAAAGAAAAAGAAGTTTAGGAGATAAACTGAATTAAAGAGAAAGTACCGCTTTAATCTCCTCCTCATCCTGGCGTATCCGAAGGATCAGTTCTTCAACCGTATCAAATTTCAGCTCCGGACGCATATAACGCACAAAAGAGATGCGAATCGGCTGATCATAAATATCAGCATTAAAATGAAAGATATTCACTTCAATACTACGATCGGTACCATTGGCAAGCGTAGGACGATAACCGATACTCAGCATTCCGCCGTACTTTACTCCGTCAAGATACACATAAACCGCATATACGCCGTCGGCAGGAATAATCTTATCCGGTTCATTGACACGAAGGTTGGCGGTTGGGAAGCCAATTCGACGTCCTACCCGATAGCCACCTACCACTATACCCTCTAGAGAAAAATCATGCCCTAGATACGTTACTGCTTCCGATACCTTACCTTCTTGCAAACATTGACGAATGACGGAAGAACTGACTGTTCTATCCTCCTTATAAGAATAAGCCCGCGCTTGTCGCACTTCTATGCCCAACTCCTTGCCATAGCGTACATAATCTTCGAAACCTTCGCTGCGATTATGACCAAACCGATGATCATATCCAACCACCAAGCCTTCTATTTGATAGCGCTCCTTTAGAATGGTCATGAACTGCCGTGCTGAAAGTCGGGCAAGCTCCGGAGTAAACTCCAGCATCATGCAATACTCTATTCCGGTTTTGGCAAGCAAAGATACCTTTTCGTCGCAGCTGGTCAGTAAGTCAGGACAAAAACCAGGCTGCATTACTTTACGTGGATGTACGGGGAAAGTAATGACTGAGGAAGCAAGGCCTCTCGCGGCCGCCACTTCACGTACTTGGTCTAGTAAGTAACGATGTCCTCGATGAACTCCATCAAAGAACCCTATGGTAGCTACACTAGGGCGGAGAACAATATCTGATGTTTCACAAACTAACTGCACAAGAAGATTCTTAATTTATGATTTATACTAAATGGTTTATGTTGCACTATAGAAGCGGGTTATTCCGTCCTCCAAAGAGATGGCTCCAATCCTCACCCGCTTTCGGAGTATAGGTAGAGATACCTAATGCCTCTGCTGTCCGGCAGTTGTCTTCGGAGTCATCAATAAAAAGAGTTTCTTGGGTAGCAATACCGGTCTTACTCAACACCGTTTGGAAAATATCGGCATCCGGCTTTGCCATATTCATCTCGTAGGAGAGGAAGATCTGCTCAAAATAATCCTCCACACGGAAAGCCTTGTAAGGAAAAGCATGTCGGCATGCCCACTGCCAATGTATATCGTTGGTGTTGCTCAGAAGATACACTACATAGTCCTTGCGCAACTTCAATAATAAATCCAATTTGTAAGCGGGAATGCTTACAAGAAAACTATTCCAGGCTTTGTCAATCTGGGCATCCGTCACCGGTTTCCCTATTTTCTCACGGATTACATTACGAAACTCAGCGCTGGTAATCAACCCTTTTTCATATTTCTGAAAGAAATCCTGCTGATGATACAAGTCTAATACGACTTCCACATCGGGCAATTCCAGTTTCTGAAAATGTTCTATGCACCGTCGGCGATCCAGATCTATCAGTACTCCGCCGAAATCAATAATAAGGTTTTTAATTCCTTTTCTTTTCATTTTTTCATTTCTGTGTTAAACGCCGGATAAGACGTATTAGTTCACCTATCCATAAAACCAAAGAGGTAGAAGAAACAATCATTATCCAGGTCATAAAATCAAGTGGTTCGGTACGGAACACTGCTCCGCCAAACTGCACAATAAGTATCTGCCCACCTAAAATAGCCAGTACCACCAATTCCATACCATACGACTTGGAGATTCCTTTGAATGCAGAGTCGGGTGTTCCGAACACACGTGCATTGAATAGATTCCAAAACTGTAGCATCACAAAGAATGTGAAGAAGATGGTGAGGCGTTGCACCGTCATACCTCCCTCCTGGTGATTAAACCAGAACAGCATGCCCATCAGCAAGACCAGGAAACTTATCCCCATGCCCAAAATATAATATTTCATAGATTGGGTAATGATGAAATCCGTACTCTTACGCGGTTTTTCTTTCATTACACTCTCGCTGGGAGGGATAGAAGCCAGCGCCAAAGCTGCAAAAGTATCCATAATCAGATTTACCCACAACATCTGGGTGACAGTCAGAGGAAGCTCGGTGCCTACCAAAGCACCCAACAACACGATGAATAATGCCACAAAGTTGATGGTTAACTGAAACACGATAAAGCGCTGAATATTTTTATATAAAGAGCGTCCCCACATCACCGCAGTACCAATACTGTTGAACGAGTCGTCCAATAAAGTGATGTCGCTCGCTTCTTTGGCTACCGAAGTGCCCGTACCCATAGAAAGACCTACCTGAGCATGATTCAATGCAGGAGCATCATTGGTACCGTCACCCGTCACGGCTACTACTGCACCTTTTTGCTGTAGCAACTGTACCAAACGTTGTTTATCTGTAGGCCGGGCGCGAGACATAATTTTCAAATCCATCACCCGATCCAATGCCTCTTCATCCGTCAATTCAGAAAAAGCGACTCCCGTAATCCGGTTACGCTCCGTATCCTCCGGTTGCCACAAACCTATCTGGCGAGCTATTTCGGTAGCTGTGCCCGGTGTATCCCCCGTCACAATCTTGATGCCGATGCCTGCCGACTGGCATTTTTCCACAGCCGCAGGAACATCCGGGCGAATCGGATCACTGATAGCTACCACCCCCAGGAACGACAAATCATTTCCGGCAACCAATGCCACACAATCCTTCGCTTCTGCATCCTCCACAATTTTGAATGCAAAGCCAAGGGTACGCATCGCCATATTTTGATAAGTAAGCAATTGAGACTCAATAGTAGAACGATATTCTTCCGTACCGACACCCTTGCCATCCATCCATACCTCTTCACACTTTCCTAATACTATTTCAGGCGCACCTTTTACATACAACACCTTCTTGCCCAGCAACGGCGACTGTACCAAAGTAGCCATAAACTTACGTTCGGTAGAGAATGTCAACTGATCAATCACCTTTGCATCCTCACGTAAAGTAAGATAATCCTTTCCTTGACTATTCAGCCACAGAAGCAAAGCCACCTCAGTGGGATTACCAACGCCTTTCGGCTTTCCACCTGACATTGCCTCTTCCAAGAATGCAGTAGAGTTGACACTGATACCTTCCATGACCAGTTTACTAAGCTCATCTTCCCCTATTTCTCCTTTATTCTTCAGCCCATAGAAATTAGGTTCATGCACCTGCATTAAATTCTGTGTCAGCGTACCCGTTTTATCCGTACAGATTACGGTAATGGCTCCCATCGTTTCGCAGGCGTGCATTTTACGAACCAAGTTATTGGTAGAAAGCATGCGCCGCATATTCAAAGCCAGACTCAGTGTAACACTCATGGGTAACCCCTCCGGCACTGCAACCACTATCAGAGTGACCGCCATCATAAAGTAGCGCAACGTAGCCTGCAAAGCCGGCAACCAGTCGCGGAACGTATGAAGCGAAGAAAAGTCATAAACGAGTACCACATCTTTCACAAAGAAAGCCAAGAAAGCCAAACCGGCCACAGAAAATCCTATCTTTCCGATCAGATTAGCCAGTTTAGTTAATTGTATATTCAACGGAGTAGGTTCCGTGTTCTGTTCCGTACTTTGACGAGCCACTTTCCCTATTTCAGAAGCATCTCCTACAAAATCCACCCGCATGGTGCCATGACCATCTACTACAGTAGTACCTCGCAATATGCGATTGGAAGCATAAGTCGCCTCATCATCAAATTCCGTTTCAAGAATGGTCTTTGTCACTACCGGCTCACCGGTGAGGTTCGATTCATTTACTTGTAGAGAAATAGCTTCCACCAATTCACCGTCTGCAGGCACCTCTTCACCTGTTTCCAGCACGATGATATCGCCTACCACAACCTCTTTCCGGGGAATCTCCTGCACATGTCCGTTACGTATCACTTTCACCAAAGTTTCTTCGTTCACCGCATTCAGCAAGTCAAACTTCTTGCCGGCATCATATTCAAAGAAAAAGCCGATGCCGGTAGCCAACAAGATAGCAGCAATAATACCGATAGTTTCGGCATATTCATTCTCTATAATAGATATAATAAGAGAAAAGAAAGCAGCCACCAATAGTACTCTTACTACAGGATCTTCAAACTTCTCCAGATATAGTTTCCATAGGGAAGGACGTTTGGGGGGTGTCAATAGGTTTACACCATGCTCGGCGCGGCTCTTGCGCACTTCTTCATCAGTTAGCCCGATGTGATAATAGTTATCCTTTATTGCAGTCATGCAAATCTTTAGGTTAAATTTTGATTTGCAAAATTACAATAATTAATCAGTAATACAATGCTATTCTTTTTTTTTAAACCAGCCATCTCCATTTCGTAGCGAATGAGCTGTCATTCGCTACCGGAGTATAACACAATTGTAATATTCGCTCGTCAAATCACGCACCAAGGGTCCCCACCTCCGGCTTCCAAGGTAAAGTAAACCAAAACATAGAGCCTTTACCAAGTTCAGAGTGCACTCCAATTTTTCCACCTAACTTCTGAATAATGGTCTGGCAGATCGACAACCCCAATCCGGTACCTTTCTTTTCATGCTCCAGCTTCACAAAGCGATTGAATATATCTGCTTGTTTATCATTAGGGATACCACTTCCGGTATCTTTGACGTAAAAATGAAAACCGTCTTCATTCGTTGTGTAGCCCAACGTGATGCTTCCTTCTTCCGTAAACTTTATAGCATTTGTCATAAAGTTGACAATGACCTGAGTCAGGCGATTGCGGTCTACATGCATTACATATCCCTCTTGAGAAACCTCACAAATCACTTGTACCGCAGATCCTTGTTCATTCAAACGCATACGGAACTGTTGTCCCAGATCAAGCATCATTTGATTCAGGTTCACATCAGAAAAAGTAAATCCCCACGTGCCGGCTTCAATCTTCGATAAATCCAAGATGTCAGAAATCAACTGTTGCAACATCTCATTATTATTCTGCACAATCTCGAAGTATTGCGTCTTTTCCTCCTCTGTGGTAGCAGAGCCCAGCAATTCAGAAAATCCGATAATGGCATTCAGCGGTGTCCGTATTTCATGACTCATATTTGCCAAAAAGGCTGATTTAGAGCGGTTGGCATTTTCCGCCTTCTCTCTTGCCTTTTTCAATTCCGCCTCAATATGTTTCAGATGTGTAATATCATGTACAGTAATCACCATGCAATCACGTCCATCAATCTCTATGCATTCACCGGAAACTTGAGTTTCGCATTCCACCCTTTGACCATCTACACCATGAATATTTAAGATAGCATCCAGATCGGTAAAGTTCTGCTGTGTACGGTAAGCACGCTCAATCGTAGCTCTTATAGGACAAAGTGAGCAAAGTGCATGTGTGCCGCATCCCCCCTTTGCAGACAAGGCATTGTTACAGCGCAAAAGATCACCCACCCGTTTTGGTTCATCAAGTTTCTCTTCACCGGTTATGTCATAATAATTGGTATAAAGCACTTTAAAGTCACGGTCAATCAGCAAAACATAAGCATGAACGTTTCGCATAATTGCCTTGAACGGTAAATCTGTCATCTTCATAAAGGGGCTTTCTTTTTTGATAATAGGAAACAAAAGTAATTTTTTTTTGTTCACCCTAAAACAAAATGAGGAGGTAATTCGTTTCTAATAGAGAACAAAAATAAAATAAAATTATGGAAAAGTACATTTGCACTGTTTGCGACTACATTTACGACCCCGAGAAAGGTGATCCCGATAGCGGCATCGATCCAGGAACAGCCTTTGAAGACATTCCAGCAGATTGGGTTTGCCCCTTATGCGGAGTTGGAAAAGAAGACTTCGAAAAGTTAGAAGAATAAAAAAAGTGATTAGTGATTAATATTTAGTGAGGCAACAATACTTACGTTTTATAATGACGTTGTAATAAGTTAATCACTAAGCATTAATCACTAATCGATTCTTAAGATACCTTTTTCTCCTTTATATCGCTGCTGGCTTCTACTACATTTACCACATAATCACCCAGCTTCTCACATTCCGCAATGATATCCATATAGTAAACGCCCATCTGATAGTCATACTCCTTGTTATTGACATCCAGGATATTTTGATTCTTCAACTGATTGCGGTAGTTGTTTATTTCATTTTCAATATTGAACGACTTGTTCACATCAACACTTTGATGAACCGGGCGTTCCACCACAACATTCATTTGCGCCAAAGCATCGTCGGTGAGCTTCATCATAAAATGAATATGTTCGTATTGTTTTTCTGTGAAATCCTGATTCGTCTGACGTTTACGATTGATGGTACGAGCTAGGTTGTAACAACTGTCTCCGATACTCTCTATCTCTGTCACTTCACGAAGCATGGCACGTATCTGCAACTTACTTTCCGAGCTCAAACGTCCTTCCGACACTTGATTCAGATAATTGGCAATCTCCAGTTCCATGCTGTCGCTGATATTCTCATACTTCTCTACGCGACTAAACACTTTATTGAAATCATCATCTTTTTCTGTATGCAACAAGTCTTGCACCATGCCAAACATGCGGCGGGTACGTTCAGCAAAAAGATGAATTTCCTTGCTTGCTTGCAGAATGGAAAGTTCTGCTGTGGAAAGCATACCTCCTGAAATGTAACGGAGACGATACTCTTCGTCTTGTTCCCGCATCGGAATAATGGCGCATACCGTACGTTCTATAAACTTCACAAACCATATCAGTAGCAACACATTACAAATATTAAAACACGTATGGAATGCTGAGAGTTTGAAAGAGACAGCCACCGCCGGATTTGTCGTTCCCATCACATTTTCTACAAACCATGAAATAGCTTCAGTAAATGGAGTGAAGAGACACAGCACCCATATCACGCCAAACACGTTGAACGCCAAGTGAGCCAAAGCAGCCCTCCTTGCCTGCGTATTACCGGTCAATGCCGCTAGATTGGCTGTAATAGTAGTACCAATATTCTCACCCAATACCAACGCAGCCCCCAACTCAAAGCTAATCCAACCGTTGGCACACATAATGAGCGTGATAGCCATAGTCGCTGCAGATGCCTGTACAATCATTGTCAGTATCGTTCCAATACCCACAAAAAGTAAGATAGACAGATAACCCATATCCGTATAATCTTGTACAAAAGCCAACATATCGGGGTTATGTCTCAAATCAGGTGCATTGGATTGCAACAAGGAAAGACCCATGAAAAGGAAAGAAAAACCGAAAATAAACTCCCCGATAGACTTTCGGGAACTTTTTTGAGAAAACATCAGGGGAATGCCAAAAGCAAGAAGAGGAAGAGCAAAAGCAGCAATGTCTACTTTGAAGCCTAAGGCAGAGATGATCCAGGCCGTAACAGTCGTACCAATATTAGCACCCATGATTACGCCAATGGATTGGGAAAGCGTCAACAGTCCGGCATTCACAAAACTCACCACCATCACTGTGGTAGCTGAAGACGATTGGATTAATGCCGTTATCAACACGCCGGTTAAAACGCCGGTTACTCGGTTGGTAGTCATTGCAGTTAAGATCTTCCGCAACCTGTCACCGGCAAATTTTTGAAGCCCCTCGCTCATGATCTTCATACCATACAAGAATAAAGCCAGCGAGCCGAGTAGCTTTAAAAAATCATAAAAAGAATATTCCATCTTTAATTATTTAAGGTGTTTCACTCCTTCATGTCTTATAATGCCCTATATTTAACGTATCAACTAATAAAAAACGAAACATCATGAAACACATGTTACAAATTTGCTGCAAAAATAATAATATTTATAAAGATTTCCCTATCGGAAGCTCACTTTTGGATATTTATTACGGTTTTAATCTTAATTTTCCCTATCAGGTCGTTAGTGCCAAGGTAAACAATCGTTCGGAAGGACTCAATTTTCGTGTTTACAATAACAAAGAAATAGAGTTTTTGGATGTACGCGATTCTTCGGGAATGCGCACGTATGTGCGTTCACTCTGTTTCATCCTTTACAAAGCGGTCAACGAACTGTTTCCAGCCAGCAAACTATTTGTAGAACACCCTGTTTCCAAAGGATATTTTTGCAACCTCCGCATCGGACGCCCCATCGAATTGGAAGATGTAGCAGCCATCAAAAAACGGATGCAAGAGATTATAGCCGAAGATATTCCCTTTCACCGGGTGGAATGCCACACCACTGAAGCCGTGCGCATCTTCAGCGAACGAGGCATGAATGATAAAGTGAAACTGCTGGAAACATCCGGTTCACTCTACACTTATTACTATACCTTGGGCGACACCGTAGATTATTATTACGGAAATCTGCTGCCCAGTGCTGGTTTTATCAAGCTATTTGACCTTGTGAAGTACTACGACGGTTTGCTGCTGCGCATCCCCAACAAAGAAGATCCCCACGTATTGGAAGAAGTAGTAAAACAAGAAAAGATGCTCGATGTCTTCAAAGAACATCTGCGCTGGAACTACATCATGGGACTGAGCAATGTAGGTGACTTTAACCTTGCCTGCGAAGAAGGGCATGCTACCGATCTCATCAATGTGGCCGAAGCCTTGCAGGAAAAGAAGATAGCCCAGATAGCCGATGAAATTTACCACCGGGGCGAAAACGGTAATCGCGTAAAGCTTGTCCTCATCTCCGGTCCGTCTTCTTCGGGCAAGACTACATTTAGCAAACGCCTCAGCGTACAGTTGATGACCAACGGGCTACGTCCATATCCCATCTCACTCGACAATTATTTTGTAGACCGTGAGGATACCCCCCGCGACGAAAACGGCAACTATGACTACGAATCTTTGTATGCCCTCGATCTGGAACTTTTCAACACTCAGTTGCAAGCATTACTTCGAGGTGAAGAGGTAGAGCTTCCTCGTTTCAACTTTTCTCTCGGGAAGAAAGAATACAAAGGAGACAAACTACGCATCGACGCTCACACGATTCTCATCTTGGAAGGCATTCACGCTCTGAACCCCGAATTGACCCCACAAGTTCCGGCAGCAAGCAAATACAAGATCTATGTATCTGCGTTGACTACCATTTCTTTGGATGATCACAACTGGATACCCACTACGGACAACCGTTTGTTGCGCCGCATCATACGCGACTACAACTATCGCGGCTATTCAGCCCAAGAAACGATTTCCCGCTGGACCAGTGTGCGTGCCGGTGAAGACAAATGGATATTCCCTTACCAGGAAAATGCCGATGTCATGTTCAACTCCGCCCTCTTATTCGAATTTGCCGTGCTGCGTTGTCATGCAGAACCCATACTGACCGGAGTACCACGCAACTGTCCGGAATATGCAGAGGCTTATCGCTTGTTGAAGTTCATCAAATATTTCACTCCCGTACAAGACAAAGAAATCCCGCCAACCTCGCTGTTAAGAGAATTTTTAGGAGGTAGCAGCTTTAAATACTAAGTATTGAAAAGAAAATGAAACAAACTATCTTGATCCTTTTTTTAGTAGCCTTGTGTGCCTACAGCCAAGTTCAAGCACAAAACAACGCCGACGCATTTATGAAACAAGCACAAGAGCATCTGGCGAAAAAGGAGAACATCGAAGCTCGCAATCTTTTCCTGCAAGCCTACAATGCTTTTTCTTCAGAGAATAACTATGATAAAGCCGTAGAATGCGGTGTCAGGGCAAGTACCCTCTATCATCAGGAAAACTCTTATAAAGAAGCTTTTGACCTGCTCCGTGGCGTTGATATGATAGTGACTACCGGTGAACGGAAAACCAAGAAATCCATGCCGGAGCTACGTTTCCGTATCAGCAAAGAACGTTTACAAATGTACATAGGGTTAAAGAATCCCACACGTGCCAAAGATCAGTTGGTTCGGCTGGAAGAAATCGCCAAAGCGTCCCGCAACGATTCGCTAAACAACGACCTTCTTTATACGCAGGCCCATTACTATTACACTTTCGGGCAGAACACGCAAGGAGATGCTGCAACCAATCGTTTGATAGGACAATACAAGGAGCAGAAGAATTATGCCAAAGTAGACGAATGTTACCAGACACTTATCAGCATAGCCCGCAAAGCAAACAATGCCGGGCTGCTGGCACAGACCTACGACAAATACATCCTTTGGACCGACTCTGTCAAAGCACTTTCCGCGCAAGATGAACTCAACGTATTAAAGAAGAAACACGACGAAAGCCTGGCAACCATCCAAGATAAGGACCATTCACTGAACACCAAACAAAACATCATCGTCGGGCTTTGTGTACTTGCTGCCATTCTTGCGGTTGTAGTGGCATTCGGTGCCCTTGTATTGCTGCGTTTCATTGCCTTGACCCGCAAGCAAAAGAAAGCCATCAGTATTGCCAACGAGCACAATGAATTAAAAACTCAATTCATTCAAAACATCTCTGCCCAGATGGATCCTACACTGAATACGCTGGACTCTTCATTACCGGGCGTTAAAGCCCTACGCCACTTCTCCAATCATATTCAGGAACTGTCAGACCTCGAAAGCACCTTGTCCGAACCTTACGAAATGCAGGAAAAGAACATATCCACTTTCTGTGAGAGCGTAATGGATCAACTTAAAGGACAGACGCAAGAAGATGTATCCTTAGCCGTCAATGCTTCCAAGCTGAACATGAAAATAAATTCTGAACAACTGGAACGCATCCTGCTGCATCTACTGAAGAACGCTGCTAAATACACACCCGCCGGAGGAAAGATTTGGTTGGATTTTAAGAAGCGTGGCGCCCATACCCATCAGTTCATCATCAGTGATACCGGTTGTGGCATTCCGGAAGAACAACGTGAAAACATCTTCAGACCTTTTGCCGAAGTCAAAGATTTGACGCAAGGTGACGGGTTGGGCTTGCCCATTTGTTCATTGATTGCCATCAAGATGAACGGTTCGTTGACATTAGACAGCACCTATACCAAAGGAACACGGTTTGTGCTGGAGTTGCATACATAAGAAACACTTTGTTTTAAGCATAGAGAACAAGCTGTTTCAACCTATTGAAACGATTTGTCTTGTTAATTGAGACGATGTGTTTCCTTACTTGAAACAATGTGTTTGGCTAGTTGAAACAAAGTGTTCAGACAGATGATACTTGAAACATCATAAGTACAAAAGCTTGTATTAAATAATTTGTCCGAGATTGTACTTTAAACTCTGTTCAAAAAACAATTTACTTTTCATTATGGATAGGAATAGTCGAGAGCACCAGCTAATGCGCAAAGAGACCTTAGCACAACTTCACAGCGGAGAATCTCTCACAAGAAAGGATGGACTTAAAGAGCTCATTGGCATGTATGTTGTCTCAATAAACTAAATAAAAAAGACTATTTTTGCAATATATTAAGCTACAAGCCACATGAGAAAAACCATCATAACCTTTATATCCATACTAACCGCACTACTGGCAGCCTGCACAGTCAAGACCGGCTACAACAAAGTACTGATAGAAGCAGACTCGCTGATGCAACCACATCCGGACAGCGCACTGCACCTTCTGCAAGGCATCTCAACCAACAGTCTGAAAACAAAAGCAGACCGTGCCTACTATGCCCTGCTGCTGACCCAGGCACGAGACAAGAATTATGTGGTGCAGACGGATGATTCGCTGATACGGACAGCCGTACAATACTATAACACGTATAAGGATGCCCCACTGCAAGCACGGGCATACTACTATTGGGGAAGTTTTTACAGAGACAAAAACGACTATTCCCAAGCCACAGACAAATATACCATAGCCTTATCGCATATCAACGACCGATCAGAAAATGCCGAATTAAAGGCTTCCTTATACAGTAACTTCGGCTATCTGTACTATACACAAGGTCTTAATCACGAAGCAGATTCCATCTACCAACAGGCAGAACTATTGGCCGCATCACAAAAAGATACAGTTTCTTTATGCTATGCCCTATCACAGCGCGGAATGATAAGCCTTGAACGAGGGAAAATGTATTACCCGAAAGCAGAGCAACAAATGCTGCGAGCCTTGTCTGTCGGCAAAGCATTCTCTGACAGTACGATATTAATACCTATCTACCACTCCCTAAGTATGCTCTACGGCCTTATGCCCAAGCCGAGACAAGCGTTGCAGTATGCACGCCTCAACTATGCCTGCCTGAAAGACACCCTGCACTGCTACAGAACATTCCTGCTGTTGGGCAATGCCTATTTCCTGAACGGCCAATATGATTCTGCCGGCATCTTCCTGCAAAAAACATTCAAGGCAGAAAGATACTACGACACCAAAGCAGATGCTTGTATGCTTTTATCGGAGATAGCACAAAAAAAGGGGAACATGGAAACATGTACACTCCTGGAAAGAAAACGGACAATGTATCAGGACAGCGCACAAATAAAACAACAAAGTCACGGGATTCTCAATACCATCATTGCCCACGAAAGGAATAATAGCAATACAATAGCAAAGCGAAGCACACATGTTATATATACACTAAGTGTCATTCTTATTGCTGTAAGTATTTTCTATATATTCCATTTGAGGAAAAAACACTTACAGCATAAAGTCGAAAAGAAAGAATGGGGAGAAAAGCTACAGATTGAGATTACCCAAGCGCATTCAAGAAAACAAGAACTTGCCGAAAAAGAATACAAGACTTCTACTCTCTACACCAAAGTGTCCCGGATAGCCAAAGAACTTCAAAAAATAGAGACAAAAGAAAACCTGAATGAAGAGGAATGGAATCAGTTCATAGCCCTTACAAATGCCGGATGGTACGGAATCATCACCTATCTTGACGAGAAATACAATCTGTCTGCAGAAGAAATCCGGATATGCTGCCTTTATTTGGCACAAGTCCCCGTCATGCACATGGGGCATTTTCTTCACATACAATCCCGCAGTACCGTCCAAACAAAATCAAAAGAAATCTTATTGAAAATAGAAGCACCTCAAGGGCTCTCATTGAAGAATGCGTTATTTTCTCTGGCAGAACAGTTAAAAAGCAGCAATTAAGGCGATTTTTGAGTACTCAAAGATGAAAATTGGGCACTTTTTGGGCAGTGACGAATCATTAAACGTCTTAATTTTGTAGCACAAGGTACGATTAAAACTCTAAATTATGAAAACACTAAAAGCATTAATCTTTATCCTATTCTTCTGCAACAGTCTTTCCACTTTGACTGCCCAAGAGTGTAAAACCAATGCGGAAACAATAACGCTGACAAGCTAACCGATAAAAACCAAAGACTGTACCGGGAGCACAAGCGAGGAAGGACTTCCCATCAAGCGTAGCATCCAACGACAAGCAGCAGATGCTTACCTTTATAATAATGTAGTAAACGTCAGCTTCAATGAAAACATTGCAACCGCCAATGTTATTATCACCAACGAAACTACCGGTGAAACCGTCTATTCTGAGACATGTAGCAACCCCGTTATTCTCAATATAGATCTTAACGGCGAAAACGCTGGAATTTATTTCATTGAGATAGAAATGGATCGTACTTGCATGCAAGGTAGTTTCTCTCTATAACAGCTCTAATATAAAAGAAATTTACTCATGACAGCAGTTGACAACACCGATATCGTTCTTTATCGCTATCTGCAGACACTGCCCGACTGCAAGTGGACAAAAATCCACCCATGTAGTGACAAAAAAGACGATTTCATCGTGGGACTTGAAAGTTCAGAGCCTATCAGGGTGGACACTTTTTTAAAGAAATGGATTGGGACGGTACTATTTGGAATTTTTTAATTTAAGATATGTATTGACATAAAGATATTAGTTTCGCGAACTAAGCAAGAGATTGAGGGGCACCGAGAATCTCAAATTAACTAGAGTAATTAATTTAATTTGATCGTATTATAAAAAAATATTTACTTCTTTTCGCACTTATTGCATTAACTTCATTAAGTTATGCAGCCGTAGAAATTTCCCAAGCCATTATTGCGGATTGTGGAACTGTGCATCAGATTCCAGATTGTGCTACGGCTGAGGAAGCATGTATGTTGCTTGATTCCTGGTCAAAAAAAGATTGCACCGGCAAGTAAGGATAGAAAGGACTAAAGAAACTCTGTTTTTTTGTTTATAAAAAATCCTTATAATAGACAGACTTAGTTTGTATAAGTAATACTTGAACAATAATTTGGTACGCATTCGGATGGTTTGATAAGATAAAATGCTTTCCTTTCATCTAAAACTGCACCAAATTATTGTTCGCTACTATTCAAAAATGTATTGGTAAATCTTTTCAAATAATTATAGTTATGAAATTTATATATTGCCTTCTATTCTTTCTTTTCGCTTCCTATGTTGAGGCTCAAGAGATAGACAGTGTCCGGTTACGCATTCACTACGCTTCCAAATTCAAAGCGTGGGAAGACTCAAAGAAACTATCTTCAGATGAGCATATTTTGGATATAGGAAAAACTACATCCAAATTTTACAGCCTGTGGGAAACAAAAACCGATGAAATCCGCAACAATATACTTGCTCATGGAGGAACGTTTCAAGAAGTACAAAACGCCTTGGGAAAATCCGCATATCCACGTAGTTATCAATATTATGTGGTATATAAGAATTATCCTCGGAAAGGAAAGACGACCTATACTGACAAAGAATTTAAGAACTATATGTATGAGGAAGACTTAGAAAAGCCTCAATGGAGAATCTGTACAGATGAGAGTATAACTATCGCAGACTACCAATGCCAAAAAGCGCAAACCGACTTTCGGGGAAGAACATGGTCCGCATGGTTCACAACCGATATTCCCATTAGTGATGGTCCTTGGAAGTTATGTGGTCTGCCCGGCTTAATCCTGAAAGCAGAAGATAAAAAAGGAGAATTTTTATTTGAATGCATCGAAATAAAGAATATAGATAAGGAGGCTATCAGCATTCCCAAGCTGAAATATATTAAATGTAGCCGGGAATCTCTGAAACAATTATTGATAAAGTCGGCCAAAGATCCAGTCGGCTATTTCAGGCAACTGGGTATTGAGACCAGTACCGGAATAGACGCAAATGGGAAACCGCTCAAATATGATGACAAGATGCCAGTGTTTTTAGAATATTAAAGGAACAGACATGCGAATTATCTCTTTACTTATACTCTTTCTGTCCGGCAATATATATGCTTATTCACAACAAGTGTATCGAGGAACTGTAAATGACAGTCAAACCGGTAAAGGGATAGAAGATGCAGTTGTATCATTGCTCAATGAACAGATGTTAATAATCGACTTTACCTATACTGACAAAAAAGGAGATTTCCTTATTTCCACCGATTCGGTTCCCCGCTACATCATGTTGTCACATATCGGATGTGAAAAGCAGATAATGCCAGCAATGGAATTCAAGAGCGGAAGTACTTTTATTCTTCAAAACAAAGGATACAAGATTAAAGAAGTAAAAGTAACATCTAAACGCATTATTGAGAGGAAAGACACGTTGATATATTCTGTCAGTGGATTCCAAATGCCACAAGACAGAACCATTGCCGATGTACTGAAGAAAATGCCAGGCATAGAAGTGCTCCCATCAGGACAGATAAAGTTCGAGGATAAAGCCATCAGCAAACTATACATTGAAGGGATGGATCTTATGGGTAACCGTTATTCGCTTGCCACCAATAACTTATCAAACAAAGTCGTAAAAGAGGTTCAAGTCTTAAGAAATCATCAAGCCATATCTGTACTGCGAGGTAAGTCATTCAGTGAGCAGGCCGCCCTGAATCTGGTACTGACGGATGATGTACGCTATACATTTTCGGGCAGTGCAGATATCGGTGTCGGCTATTCCGCTAATGAGGAATTGATATGGGATGCACGTCTCTTTGGGCTGTTCTTTGGGAAGCGACAACAGAACCTCTCTATTTACAAAACGAATAATATCGGCGAAGATGTCAGTGATGAAGTCCGCTTGCAAAGCGGAGGCAACAATGTCGAGGATGTCTCTGTCGAGCCTTTATTGTCTCTGCCATCCATATCCATGCGGGGAATAGACGAAAAGCACTATTTAATGAACCGAAGCCATTTGTTTGCAACCAACCATCTATATAAAATAAGTAGCGCTTCCCACTTGCGAGGACAATTTACCTATGTAAACAAGCAGGACAAACAGAAAAACGACAGATTTTCATCTTACTTTTATCCTGACGGAAACATCACCATCCAAGAAGACAACAATCTGTCGTTGAATACAGAATGCTACACTGCTGAAATGGATTATCAGTTGAACGGCCACAAAAAATACATCCGCAACTATACAATTGGAAATATGGAGAACCATAAAGCAGGTCGTTTTATCAACAGCAACAGCACCTTCATTAATGCTATGACACAGGTCGAGAAGAAGGAGGTATCCAACTATTTTCAACTGATTAGCACTTACGGAAAAGGTCACGTACTGAAAATCCTGTCAGACAATTCTTTTCATGAATCACCTCAAAAAATGATTGTATCTCCGGGCTTGTATGAAGCAATGATAAACAATGGGAAAGCTTATGACGCTTTTATACAGGATGTTCACTCACGCTATTTCCATTCGCATACGTCAACAGAACTACAATTTAAAATCGCCGGATTCTATGCCAATATGCGAATAGGTGTGGAATACAATAACCAGAAGATGAGTTCAGCACTATATTGCAAGGAGAATGATAAAGTACACCCAACAACGGCTGACAACTTCGTCAATGACCTTACTTTTATGGACACCCAAATTTATAGTATTCCCTCCCTACGGTATAAAAATGATCACTGGGAATTACGGCTGGATATCCCTGTCTCCTATCATCAGTACCGGCTCGATTATAAGAAAGAGGATAAAAAAGAAAATATACACCGCATCTATATTGAACCTTTATTAAACGCCACT